>JADJFV010000032.1:57500-176294 GCA_016708435.1 Leptospiraceae bacterium
TCCCAAAAAGAATTCCAATTAATAAAATAAAGGCTAGTATTGACTTCGCTCTTACTTCTTTTCTCTGCGATCTTTGCTGCTTAACTTTATCTATTTTGATTATCGAATTCATTTTTTTATCCCACTTTAGCATTGATAAATATTAGTAAAGAATCACATGCATTGAAGGTCACGTCGGAAGAACACTAAATGAAAAAGAAATAACTGTCAAGAGCTTTTGGTTATTTCTGTGGTCTGCATAAAGCCAATTATTTTTCTGAACCAGTTTGCTCTCTGTCTAAGATACTGATTTCTGTTTCATTAAATGTACTATCAAATATACTGAATTTTTTCTGTGAGTATCTTTGATAGTAAAGAAGACAGTATCATAGATAGTATCATTCATGCATCGCAAGTATACCAATTCCCAAAAGTAAATTCTGATTTGATTCAAGAAGACCTTCGTTTGGAAATTGGGAATACCCCTTTCTAGAAAAATAGCGGAACTTATTTATGAGAAGTGGTATATAAGAATAAAACAAATTTGTCAACTCCCCCAAAATGTATGGGAACAAAACCTTCTACCGTCCTCGTTAAAACTCTATCGTATAGCCCATAGTGAAATAGAAAATAGTGCGAACAAACTTTGTTGATGTCCAATCATTGTAAATTGAATTCGTAACTTCTTTCGGATAACGTCGATTTAACTCATCGTAAACGGCGCGGTTGTTTCCATATTGTCTTGCAGGGTCTGGAAGTTTTCCATCGCTTCTGTTCTGATCATAGGTATCATAGAGCCTCGCTTCGGGACGATATAAAACGTTAAGCGTCAAGTCAACGGCACCCATTAGAAATTGAACTGATGCTATGGCATTGGAAATACCGGAGCGTTTATTTGTGTTGTCATTATTCTGGACATACCCTGTTTGCAGTTTGGGGGTAATATGAATTAGCTTGTCTGCGAAAAATTGATGACTAACTTCAAACGAATAATAATTCTGCCCATTTGTATTGGCAAGTGGTGTTCCCTCTGAGCCTCCGTTATCAAAAGAAGTATTCAGAAAAAATTGAAACTTAGGATTTGCCCATTTCGCTACTGGAGGCGAATACCAAATAAACCATTCCTGCCAGGAATACTTACCAAAACGATTTAGATTATTCCACATCCAGGTTCCAACCGACCAATCTCCAATTGCAGTTTTCCAATCATAGTAGATTCCGAAAAACACACCATCATAACGACTAAGTGAATTTCTTTCTCGATAGCTTCTTGTCCGGCTAGGATCATAGGTCATTTTCCCATTCTGCAAATCGGAAATAACACCAGGTAAACGCTCCTCCTTTCCCGGAGCGTCTTGGAGCACAAACATATCATTATCCCTATCTTTCAAATTATTTAGGAAAAAATTTCCCCAGAATAATGTCTTAAGTCCCTTTAATGGAGTGGAGTAGATAAATTGAGGTTGGAGTGCCGGGGCAAAAGTAAAATTTGTGTAGGAAGTATTGTTTCTCTGACTTGCGAGTGCTGCATAATTATAGCCTCGAAAGTTGTGATCAGATGTCATGCGAACAGACATCCACATTGGTTTTTCTTCCTCTTCGCCAAAAAGAGAAATCGAAAAAGACAAAAGGAAAGTTAGAAAAAGGATTTTAAACATTCCGTAAAACATCCTATCCCTAATTAAAAAGACAAGAAGATTCTATTTTAGAGTTTAATAAATATTTTGCGTTTATAGAGAATAAAAAAAAAGGCAAGCCAGAGAAGCGTATATGCGAACGCCCAAGCAAACGATGCATTGTAAGTTGAAAAATAAGGAGTGAAGTATTGCGCATAGAGATAAGTTTTGAGTCCAATTTGTTTTCCATTCGCATGAGAGAGAAAAGGAATGGTTATAATTTTAGAAAACAGACTAGAAAGAAAAAAAGCAGCGAGAGCATTGACTCCAAAAATTTCAAATGCCTTATGCCATATCTTCGATTTGGAAACATCAATCCAATCATAGAGTAAATGCAATACTAAAATGGCAAGACCAGTTGTGAGTAATACATAAGAGCCAGTCCAGAGTCCTTTGTTAATCGGAAAGACTATATCCCATACAAAAGAGAGGCTTATCAAAAGTATCCCCAAAAAGATGCCAAAGTAAAACTGCTCTGTAGAGAATCGATTCTCTTCTACAAATATCTTTCCATAATAAACACCGAATAGACAAGAAGATATTGCGGGTATCGTCCCAAGTATTCCTTCCGGGTCCCAGGTCTTAGTGTGTATCCAGAGATGCTTTGGCATTAAAGAATAGTCAATCCAACCAGCCAAATTTTTTCCCATTTCTAAACTTGCTATACCGATTTCTGGCACAGGAATTTGAGTCAATAAAAACCAGTGTATCAGTAACATTAGGACAGACAGGCTAAGAATTAGTTTGCGCTCTAGAAATAAAAATAGTGTCGCTGAGAATAAATAAACAAGGGCTATTCGCTGTAAGACTCCCGGTATTCGAATACTTTGCCAATTGAATTCAGGAAATCCATTTAGAAAAACTCCAAGGATAAAAAGAAGCAAGCTTCGCTTTGCGATTTTAAAAAATAGGGGTAATGCTAATTTTCCGTTCGAAAGGTATTTAGAAGTAGAAACTGGAATTGCAAATCCTATGATGAAAAGAAAAAAAGGAAATATCCAGTCTGCTCCATAAAATCCATTCCACTTTGCATGTTTAAAAATAGGATAGATATGACCCCAACTTCCAGGGTTATTGACGATTAGCATAGAAAAAATAGTGATGCCGCGAAAGACGTCAAGCGAAAGAACTCTAGAGTTTGGATTCAAAGACACTAAGCTGAGTATTTCAAAATTTCGTTGCCGATTGTATAGAACACGCTATCGTTTCCTAAGAGTTGAGACAGCCTGGAGAGTAATTCGCGTGTCGGCTCCACAGAATAATGATTATGCGCTCGAATGACTTTCTTGAGATTTGGATCACCTATCAGATGAAAGAATACAGTAGAGTTGCCTTTGAATGCGGTGAGTATGGAATACAGGTTGTTAACCACTTGATTGTCACCGAAGTCTTTTGGATTGATCTTGATATGAAGAGATTTTTCTAGCTTTGCGACTAAGTTGTCTTCGTTTAGAATTTCTACATCGTTTACAATGATTTGTCCTCTAAGCTCAGCCTCTCCAATTTCTACTTTCTGTAAAATTCCTTTGATAAAGACTGCCTGATCTTCTTTCATGATCTCTTTGAATTTTACGTAGGTGCGTGGAAAAACAGTGCAATCAATATCTCCCGTAAAATCTTCTAGCTTGAAGTTCATAAACTCTTCATTCTTCTTAGTGTATTTTACCTCTGGACTTGTGACAATACCGCATAATTCCACTTTTGCGCCGGAAGATACTGCATCAATTTTTTCAATCGTGACCGAAGAAAGTGTAGATAGCTTGGCTCTGTATTTGTCTAGTGGATGACCAGAAAGAAATAAACCGGAGACCAATTTCTCTCGTTTTAATTTTTCATCTAGCTCCCACTCCTCTGAGTTCTTAGGAAGATTTAAAGAATACGTTTCAGAGTTTCCACCCATGAAAAGATTTCCCTGTCCTTCTAATTTGCGCGTTTGCTCCTTAGCCGCATAATTAGAAATTGCATCGACTGATTCAAAAAGACATTTGCGTGTATAACCAAAAGAATCAAACGCACCTACTTGAATGAGTGCTTCAATCACACGCTTATTTACACTATGTGTATCTACGTTTAATAGAAAATCATTGAGAGATTTGAAGCCACCTGCTTTTTTTCTAGCTTCAATTATACTGTTAGCCGCTAT
The DNA here is from genome assembly GCA_016708435.1 of Leptospiraceae bacterium. Taxonomy (NCBI): domain Bacteria; kingdom Pseudomonadati; phylum Spirochaetota; class Leptospiria; order Leptospirales; family Leptospiraceae; species Leptospiraceae bacterium. The sequence goes on from JADJFV010000032.1 coordinate 61,299, forward strand.
AGACCCAACACCTTTAAGTGCAGAAATTCCAAAGCGTATGGTATTATCCGCTGGAATACTAAACGAGGCTTCTGACTCGGTGACATCAGGATTTAGAATTTTAATTCCCATTTCACGTGCGTTGTTTACAAATTTTACAATCGCACTTGTATCATTACCGTCAGATGCAAGAAGAGCTGTCATATACTCTGTCGGATAATTCGCCTTGAAATAAGCAGTCTGATAGGTTACTAGCGCGTAGGCGACAGAGTGCGATTTATTAAAACCATATCCACCGAATTTTTCTAGCAAATCAAACAAATCGGAAGCAAGTTTTCCATCTATGCTTTGAGCCTTTGCACCAGCGACAAATTTGATTTTTAGATCAGCCATTAGATCAAGCTTTTTCTTTGCCATCGCTTTACGCAATACATCGGATTCACCCATAGTAAATCCACCCACTACGCGCGAAATACTCATTACCTGCTCTTGGTATACGGCAACACCAAAGGTCTCTTTTAGAATAGGCTCGCAGGATGGATGAGGATAGGCTACTTTTTGTTTGCCGCTCTTTCTGTCTAAATAATCTTGTAACATCCCTGAGTCCATTGGACCGGGACGATATAGGGCAATCAGGGCAACGATTTCTTCGAATGTATTGACCTGTGACTTTGCCACGAGATCCGTAATACCATTCGACTCTAACTGAAATATTCCAAGAGTATTTGCTTTCTTTAAAAGGGAATAAGTCTTTGGATCATCAATCGGTAGCTCATCGGGAACAATTTTAATTCCATGACGCTTTTCTACTAAGTGAACAGCATAATCAAGTGTAGTTAAGTTCTTGAGTCCTAAAATATCCATCTTGATAAGACCGACACTTTCTAGTTGGTCTTTGTCGTATTGAGTTACGATAGAGCGACCGTTCTTTCCTTTTTCGGCGACAGTGGAAAGAGGAACAATTTCTTCTAGCGGATAAGGAGAGATTACCACACCGGCGGCATGTCGTCCCGGCTGACGGTAGTTACCCTCTAGCTTCTCTGCGATATAAAAAAGCTTTTTATTGATTTCATTTTTTTCTTTGATTTGCTTTAAGTCATTGGATACATCAACTGCCTCTGCAATAGAAATTCCAAGTTTAGCAGGAAACGCTTTAGAAATCTCGTTTGATTCAGCGAAGCTAATATTGAGAACCCGCGCAACGTCTTTTAAGGCAGCCTTTGCAGCAAGACTTCCAAAAGTAATGATCTGCCCTACTTTTTCTTTGCCGTATTTTTCTTTGATGTAGTTAATGACTTGGTCTCGTTTTTCTACACAGAAGTCAGTATCCACGTCAGGCATATCTTTACGATCCGGGTTTAAGAATCTTTCAAAGAGTAGATTATAACGTAGGGGATCAATATTAGTAATGCCTAGCGCATAAGATACAATAGACCCTGCCGCGGAGCCTCTACCCGGTCCGACAGGAATACCGGAACGTCGCGCAAAATCAATGTAATCCTGCACAATTAAAAAGTATCCAGCAAAGTGCATATTGCGAATTGTATTTAACTCAAAATCAACTCTGTCTTGGATTTCCTTTGTAACGATTGGATATTTTTTCTTAATCCCATCGTTTACTAATTTTAATAAATAGGATTCTGTGTCGTAGCCTTCTGGAACTTTAAAATCAGGAAGAAGATTATTTCCAAACTTGAAAGTCAAATCGCATTTATCCCGAATCTCTAAAGTATTGCGCATCGCTTCTGGAATTTCTGGAAATAGTTTTGCCATCTCGGCAGGATTTTTTACGTAGAACTCCTGGTTAAAACCAAAACGCATTTCATCATCGATTTTCTTTTGCATTCCAATTCGAAGTAAAATATCCTGCGCGCTTTGATCATCTTTTGTTAAGAAATGAGAGTCATTGGTGACGACTAAAGGAATACCAGTCTTCTTATAAAAGTTATAAACCGCCTTTGCACAAATGTCTTGCTCTTTGATTCCGTGGTTTTGGATTTCCATGTAGAAATCTTCTTTGCGGAAAATTTCATTTAGCTTATTGGCAAGTGCAAGTGCGGCAGTGTCATTGCCTTCGATGATTTTTCTTTGGACTTCCCCTGCGAGACAGGCAGTGAGACAAATAAGTCCTTCACTATGACGCGCAAGCAAATCGTAATCGATGCGAGCCTTTTTGTAAAAGCCTTCTGTATAGGAACGGCTAGCAAGTTTAATGATATTCTTGTAGCCTACTTCGTTTTTGGCGAGCAAGATGAGATGGTAAGCGTTTCCATCGGGAATGCTTTCCATTTCCTTTTCTTCCGAGCGATTGGCGGAAACATAGAACTCACACCCGATAATAGGCTTAATTCCATTTTTCGTAGCCTCTTTATAGAACTCAATGGCACCAAACATATTCCCGTGATCGGTAATCGCAACAGAGGACATGCCCTGCGCTTTGACATATTTCATTAGCTCAGGGATACGAATCGCCCCATCGAGCATCGAATACGTGGTATGTAGATGTAAATGTGTAAAATCTTCAGCCATAAGGAGACATAATAAGAGAAATTCCCAAAAGGGTAATTTACATGAAATGCAGAAATTGTTTTAATTTCAATAGAAAAATGCTCAAAGATACATAATTTTTCCACCACTGTTTGGAAGCTTCCTTCAGCAGAATCCCATTTTTACATTGACCAACTTCCTTTTTTGTGAATTCTTATGCTACTATGTCTATGAACTCTCCCTCAATAAACCGCAAAACGGTTTTTCTATCTATTGTAGTTCTCTATTTCTCCACTGTTCTCTTGCAATGCTCAAGCACAAAGGTAATCAAAATTGCAGACACCAAGGAACCATTGCAAGCTGAGTTAATTATAAGAGTGGTAAGCACTAAACCTTGTATCACGCTTTACGGGGGAGGGACTTGTTCCTATCAAGAAGCTGCCATTCAATTGGGAGGTGTTTTGGATAGAGAGATTCCCTATGGCTGCTTTCTTTCAAAATCGGGTGCACCCGAAGCTGCCATTTCTACCAATAAGTCTGATGCTGGTTACAGAATTGCCTACCGATGTGACAAAAAAGATTCCTGGCACGTAGTTTACATTGGCTCGGAATATCGATCCTTCAAAGACTGCAAGGATTATTCCTTTGGGGACAATTTCAATTGGACGAATGTGCCTGAGTTGCAAGTAGCAGCTTCTGATATGGTAGGAAATAAATGTGGCAATTTTTCATTTGAAGAACTGGTTACAGAGCTAAAACAAATTGGAGGCGAAGCAGCAGTAACCGACTTACTGATTAAAACAATTTCTTTTAATGCGCATCGCCATATTTCAATGGATAATCTCCAAGCCTGGGATGACGCATACTTACGTTTATCCGCACCGGAAAAAGCAAAATTAATTCCAACTTTTCGAAAAGCGATCATGGAAGAATCTGAAATTCTTGCTTTAGAGCGAGCTGTGCGTTACTCTGATCTAGGTAATCCTGAATATATGCCCGCGATGATTGCTCATATGAAGCGGATAGTCAACTCTAAGCCGCATTATGAAACAGATGCCGCTTCCGAAATCATTCTAACTAGAATCGCAAAATCAGATTCAAATCTAGGAGGAGAGCTTGCTTGTCGTGAATTAGAAAGGGAAATGAAACGAGGGGCTATTGTGTATTTGCCGTCAGCTCTTCTCGCTGTTGCTTATGCAAATTATCCCTGCTCTGCCGTTCTTCCAACGCTTGCAAATTCCCGCTGTGATGCAGCGTATTTTTGTCCACAGGGTCAAACTGCCAAAATCTGTGAATCAAAAGATTTAAAACTAGAAGTCGAAAAAGCATTGAACAGTGATACAAGAAAACTCAGTATCCAAATGCGCGATAGAGCACTGTTAGCCGCAGCATTGCCATTAAAAGAATCAGAGAGTATTTTAAAACTCTGGCAGAAAAGGAGAACCTATACAATAGATCAAGTAGCAGAGCCTTCCTGTGAAAAAATATACGTGATTGGAAAAAAGGGAGTGGCTTGCAACTGCTTCAAAGAACTACCAAATTCCGCCTGCGGCAAAACGTATAATGAAACAACCTGTGTTTATACCGTCGATGATGTCTCAGGACAAATAAAGAATATAGTAACACCATAAAAATAATCATTACCTAAATATTGATTGGGGAAATATTCCATTTGGGTTCTGGCTTATAGGCATTTACCCAAAGGGCAAAGTCTTTGGCGGGCATGGGGCGGGCAATTCCATAACCCTGTGCAAGATCACATCCCATTTCCAATAAAAGAATTCCTTGCTCAATTGTCTCTACACCTTCGGCGATAACTTTTCTATGAAATGCTTTTGCAAGTCCAATTACGCCTTGCACAATTGCCTTATCTTCTTTGTCTGTGAGCATATCTCGAACAAAGGATTGGTCTATCTTTAAAACTTCGGTCGATAGACGTTTTAGATAGGTTAACGAGGAATAGCCGGTGCCAAAATCATCAAGCGCAAATAGAACTCCCATTTGCTTACATTCTTCAATCAACGTGCAAACTCTAGCGATATCCTCTAATGCACTGGTCTCTAAAATTTCTAATTCCAGTTGATTCGCTGATACATTCGGATACTTTTTTAAAAATTCAGACAGTCTACCCAGAAAAGATTTGTGTTGCAAATGCTTTGCAGATATATTCACGCTCACAGGTAGCATAATACCGTTAGCCGCCCATTCGTTCATCTGCCTTAATCCTTCATTGATTACCCATTCTCCTAGTGAAATGGAAAACTCACTATTTTCGATTACCGGCAAAAACTCCAAAGGAGGAACAATTCCTCTTTGTGGATGCATCCAACGAATCAATGCCTCAGCCCCAACTACCTTTCCTGTTCTCATATTTACTTTGGGTTGGTAATACAATTGAAACTCATTTCTCTCTAATGCAATTCTAATTCTTGCAATCGCTTCGTATTTTACACGAAAATGTCTATCTAGTTCTGAATCAAAGATATGAAATCTGTTTTTACCTGCTTGCTTTGCAAAATACATTGCCTGGTCAGCATGACGAATCAATCCATCTGCATCAACTCTATCATTTGGAAAAAATGTCACACCAATGCTTGCTGTCACAGAAGTTTCTAATAGATTTTCTTTCAAAGAATACTTAAATGATATTTCTTTTAGTAGATTAGAAAGTAGCTCTTCGCCTTCTTCTATAGATTGCAGGTTAGTAAATAGCAACACAAATTCATCTCCACCTAACCGCGCAACAGTATCTGCCTCGCGCAAAAGCTGTCTTAGCCTCCGCGCTACTTCAATTAAAAATCGATCTCCCGCTTCATGTCCGAATTGATCATTGATTGGTTTAAACTCGTCTAAGTCTAAATAACAAATGGCTAATAACTTTTCGGATGAAATAGTATGAAGCATAGCTTCTTGTAATCTTTCCGCTAATAGAATTCGATTGGGAAGTTGCGTCAACGCATCGTAATGCGCCATGATCTCTAATCTATGTTGCTGGTCTTTTTGATTTGTAATATCCTCTACTAGTGACCATATATACTCCTGTCCATCTTTGCCTGTGAGCAAAACACCTCTTAGCCGTATTGGAACAAGAATTCCATCCTTTCTTAAATATTCTTTTTCATAAGGTCCATACTTTCTTGTTTCACTCAACGATTTCAGTTGTAATAATTCCATGTCTTTGTATTTTTCGGGAGTCAACTTCCAATAGTCCAATTGATTTAATTCATCTTCGGTATAGCCTGTAATCAATCGGAATGCATCGTTGAATTCGTGATACTTCCCATTCATATCTGTAAGTGCAATCCCGATAGGAGATAGGGAAAATAAGCCATAAAGTTTTTCTTCATTTTCTCGAAGTGTTTTTTCTGCCTGCTTTCTTACAGAAATATCAGAAATATGACCATTCCAAAGTATAGATCCATCTTTTAACATTTCAGGAATGCCCTGAGCCTCTAACCAGACAAGCTCTCTTTTGGTAGAAGAAATTCTAAATTCAATTCGAAATGGAGTCTGCATGAAAGAAGAAGACTTCATTGTATCTTCGATTATTTTTAAATCTTCGGGATAAACCACTTCAAAAAAAAGACCTGCATCTTCCTGCACTGATTCAGGGGAAAATCCGAATATACCTTCAAAACCCTGACTAAGAAAAGGAAAACTTCGATTACCCTCTAAATCCATTTTGAATTGATAGATTACTCCCGGCACTTGATCTGATAGATCTGTTAATAATAAATCGCTAGAAGAAAGTTCTGAGACAAGTGCAGAGATAAGAACAGATAGAATCGTCATTGCTGTCATATAGCCCCAGAGTAAACCAAGACCACTGTAAATTCCGGCTTGCACAAACGGACCACTTCCATTTGCTGTTGCCCATGCACCAATCACCGAAGTCAGAAGCGTAGCAAAAGAAGAAATAGTCACCCCACTGCGAAGACCAAGCCAGCTAACCAGAATAAAGGATGCAAACAAAAAAACAGGGATGGAAATAATGACAAAGGGAGGAATACCAAAAAGTAAAGCCCCACACAAAAAAAGCAAAGCGAGGACAAAGAGATTTTCCACACCTTTCCAACCTTTTAATTCTCTTAGAACTCGTTTACCTGAATAACTTACAAAGGGTAAGCCAGCGACCATTGCGCCTACCGCATCTCCGAGCCACCAGCACAACCATGCCTCTGACAATTTGGAATAATCCAATACTCCAAAAAGAAAAAGACTAATAGAACCAACGCTTGCATTGATTGCCATTGCAATGGTAACGATTAATACATAGAGTAGAAGATCTTTTCGTCTTTCAAGGGAAATACGAAATCTTAATTTTTTTAAAAAGTATACAGCGGCTAACGGTCCCAATGTATTACCGGAGGCAATGACTAGAGAAAGTAAAATGGATGATCCGATTAGGTAATTTACAAAAAAAGAAGCAATCCAAATTCCAATTCCTGTAATAGTTCCAAATCTAAGTAGTCCTGCAATCGCAATTCCAGTAGGTGCCCAGAAAAGACTGATATGAGAGCCAACAGATGCAATCTGCAATCCAAGCATTCCAGCAAAAAAATAAGATACGGCAACTACTAAAATCTGCAAAAAAACTTTGCTACGCTGACTAAGGTTAAAGAAATTCTGCATTAACACTAATAAACTCATTTTATCAAACATCTATTTCATTTTGCAGATAAGAACATTTATCCACAAAGTAATGCTTTTTTTTTCTACTTACCATGCAACTCATTCTTTAATTTTAAGTTGTAAACTTCGAGTTTCAAGTCTTTTTTATTTTCCGAACTGTGAAGCAATGTAAAAGCATTGCCACAGAACTCGAAATACACTCAAGTCAGACTGGTTTTCGGAAGTTGTCATCCTGAGCATAGATTCGGACAAGCTCATTATGACAGTTTTCGAAAACCACTCTACCTTGAGTATAAAATAGGATTCCATTAAACGGGTCAACCTTTACTTAGTAGGTAAAAATACATGTTCTAAGAATATGAATTAAAAATTTTAATCTTGTCCATCTTGTAAATCATGTCTAGAAGAGTTTTTAGACAGGATTTACAAGATTCACAGGATTTTGTAAAACTTTACCTACTCAACAAAGGTAGACCCCCATTAAACCCTCTTCGTGAACTTCGTGTTCTTCGTGGTAAACCCTTTCCCTCCCTCTTCTCTGTGTCTCAGTGCCTCGGTGGCAATTCCAATGATTTTTTTTCTAAAAAAACAAAAACTAAATAGCAAAAAAAACCTATGCAAAAATAAAATATAAATATGGGAATTAAAGTTTTAGATAAAATCAAACCGGGTGTAGTATTTGGGGAAGACCTAAAGACATTGTTTTCAATTTGTAAGTCTGAGGGCTTCGCATTGCCAGCAGTTAATTGTGTGGGAACTGATAGTGTAAACGCTGTCTTGGAAGCTGCCAGAAAAGCAGGCTCTCCAGTCATCATACAATTTTCCAATGGTGGGGGAAAATTCTTTGCAGGAAAAGCAATTCCTGTAGAAGGCGAGAAAGGTGCCATTTTAGGCTCTATCTCAGGAGCACAGCATATCCATTTAGTTGCTGAGCATTACGGCGTTCCAGTCGTAGTTCACACTGACCATTGTGCTAAAAAACTTCTACCTTGGGTAGATGGACTACTCGATGCAGGCGAAGAGCATTTTAAAAAGACAGGAAAACCACTATTTTCCTCACATATGTTAGATCTTTCCGAAGAGCCTATCGCTGAAAACATCGAAATCTGTAAGAAATACCTTGCTAGAATGAGCAAAATGGGAATGTTCTTAGAAATCGAATTAGGTGTAACAGGCGGCGAAGAAGACGGCGTTGACAATTCAGGTGCATCACAAGATGACCTCTACTCCAAGCCAGAAGAAATCGACTTTGCTTATTCAGAGCTTTTAAAAATCAGCCCGAACTTCACCATTGCGGCTGCCTTTGGAAACGTTCACGGAGTTTACAAGCCTGGAAACGTGAAACTAACACCTCCAATCTTGAAAAAGGCACAAGACTTTGTAAGCAAAAAATATAACACTACAGATGCAAGACCAGTTACCTTCGTATTTCACGGTGGATCCGGCTCAAGCAGAGACGAAATCAGAGAAGCAATCAGCTATGGCGTTGTAAAAATGAACATCGACACTGACACTCAGTGGGCAACTTGGGAAGGAATCCTCAATTTCTACAAAGAAAAGGAAGGTTATCTCCAAGGTCAATTGGGCAACCCAGAAGGCGAAGACAAACCAAACAAAAAATACTACGATCCAAGAGTCTGGTTAAGAAAAGCACAAGAAACTATGATCAAAAGACTTGTAATAGCTTACGAAGACTTAAATTGCACAGGTAGAAACTAAATTTTAAACTGATTACCACCGATGGCGCAGATATCACCGATATTCGGTGAAGAATCTTACCCATCGGATGGTTTTTTATCCGAGGGAGAATTTTTCTCTTTCACGAAAGACACTTCTTCCGCCTTCCCCAATTCCTGAGTTATCTATTGACAATTTTTCTTCTTATAGAAGTATATAAAAGGAATAGTAGGAACTCAAATGGGAAATCTCGCACATAAAAAAATCACTGTATCGGAATACTTTGAAATAGAAAGAAACTCCTTAGAAAAGCACGAATACTATGAGGGTGAATTATTTGCGATGGCAGGAGCTAAAAAGAAACACAACCTGATCGTGAGTAATTTAATAGCAGCATTGCACGGAAAGTTTAAAGATCGACCCTGTGTAGTCTATCCATCTGATATGAAAGTAGCGGTAGACAGATACAACCATTACACCTATCCTGATATTTCTATTGTGTGCGGCGAGAGTAAATTTGTAAATGATTCGGAAGATTCTCTTACAAACCCAAACGTAATTATGGAAGTATTGTCTGACTCCACTGAAAAATATGATAGAGGTAAAAAATTCCAATCGTATAGAAATATTTCTTCTCTAAAGGAATATGTTTTGGTATCTACAGAGAATAAGAAGGTAGAAGTATTTACGAAATCATCCGAAGGCAAGTGGGTTCTTTCTGAATCAGATGAATCGGGTATAATAAAATTATCCTCGATTGAATGTGTTTTACTTTTGGATGATATATATGATAAAGTAGAAATATTGGAAGATGAAAACCGATGATCACTTGCGTTTCTATTACTAACGGGGTTGTGTAAAAACAAAGATTTTAATAAACCACGAAGAGCATGAAGGTCACGAAGGTCAAAATTTCCTAGGAAATTTTCTCTTTTTCTTCGTGTCCTTCGCGTTCTTCGTGGTAAAAAGAATGCTTTTACACAGTCCCCTACTTAGTGGCTAATCTTTATTCTCCTCAGGCGATTTCTTTTAGCATTTGCGAATTGTTGGCGAAGGCGATTTTGGAAATGGTGATTAGATCAGAATAGAATTCGTCGAGAGCTTCGATTTTTTCATCTCTGGATTTTGTGGCGAGGACTGCTTCTGTGTTTTCGCGGTAGAAATTGCTATAGGCAGAGACAGCATTTAAAAAGTCACCTTTGAAGCCGGATAATTTCTTATGGTCGTAGCTGTAGACTGACATGGCTTGGATTACGCTTTCGTCAGCAAGTGCGTTGTCATAGAAAGTTTAGATTTGGTCGATTAAACCACTGATGGTTTGCTTTTTGGCTTGGTCGGCTCCGAGTCTGGTTAATTTTTCCGGTTGTTTCTTGAATGCGATTTTTGCAATGCTGACCGCACCCGAGTAATTTTTTTTGGAGACACTAAAAAGCCTCTCGAATTCTGCATAAGCTTCCGCCTTCTCGCCAAATTCCTTTTGTTGGTGACTGTTTGCTTCTACAGCCTCGTTGTATAATTTTTCAAAAGAATTGATTTTCTCAGGAGTATAACCAAACACAGCCAATTGCCCCGCGATTTCTGGACTGCTCCTAATATTGTCTAAAGCTCTTTTGTTAATAACTAGACGTTGTGCGATATTTTGTCTTTGGTATGCCTTAGATTTCGCTTTAGTCTGAGTATCCTCGGTATCGTTCGGCGCTGTCGCCTCGGTGTTAGAATTTTCTTGGGTTGTAGTCATGGTTTTCCTCCCTATAACTAAATATTTCTGACATGAGACATATATTTCCTCTATTTTGCAAGTATTTTTTGGTGTATAGTCTATTTTTTCTTGGAGCTATACAGTTGAAATTTGGGGGAATAAGGAGTTGCAATCTGATGTTAAGTTAAGAAAGAAGAATTAACCACGAAGGGCACGAAGAACACGAAGCGATGCTCTGAGCTTGCTGAATGTGAAAAGAAGCTGCTGGGAAATTTCGACTCATGGACGAGGTTTATTCATCTCTAGACGATGTTTGTTCATCTCTAGACGTGGTTTGTTTGTCTCTAGACGTGGTTTGTTTGTCTTCGATCGGTATTTGTTCGTCCTTAGACTGGCTTTGTTCGCCTCTGGACGGGGTTTGTTCATCTCTTTATGTAGTTTGTTCACATCTATACGCGCTTTGTTCGCCTCTGGACGGCCTTTGATGAATTTTGATGTTCTAAGTTTTGCTTTTTCGTTCTAGGAATCCCCCCTGCCCCCCTTTGCGAAAGGGGGTAATTGTAATAAGTCACACTTGAAACTATTTCTGCTTATACTGCAAAGAAAACCTTCCCACAAAACCCCCTTTTGCAAAGGGGGATCAAGGGGGATTCTTACCCCTACAAACCTTCCACAATCCAAATCTCCTCCTCCGTCAACCCATACAACTTATACACCATCTCATCAATCTCCTTCTCCCATTTGCCTGTATCCGCAGCAGGGTCTTTCTTTTTGGCTTCGATGATTTTCTAGACGAGTTTCTTAAAAGGAAGTTCTTGTTTCTCGGTGATTTGTTTGACTGGGATTTTTTCAAAGAATACTTTTCTTAATCACCCTTTCCTGCACTCTTCTTTTTAAATCTATCACCACATCTTCAAAACGATTCAATATCTCTTCATTCGTATATCGCACAACTTCAATTCCATAGCTATTCAAAACTTTTGTCCTATGCTCATCATACTCCTTCGCATCTGCGGATAAGTGTGATTCTCCGTCAATTTCAACCACGAGTTTTAGTTCATGACAATAAAAATCTACAATATACTCATCAATAGGCTTTTGCCTCAAGAATCTTAATCCATTTAGATTATCTTTTGCAAATAGTTGAGACCAAATATTTTTTTCTGCAAGCGTCATGTTCCGTCTTAACTTGCATGCTTTTTCTTTTAAGTTTTTGTTGAATGGTAGCACTTTTAATCCCCCTGCCCTAAGATGCTATTTTTTTTGAAAATTCCCCCAGTTTTTTTAACACAAAGCTCACTAAGTATGCACAAAGAACACTAGGGAAGATATTTAACCTTTGTGCACTTTGTGAAACCTTTGTGACCTTTGTGTTAAATCTTTAGTTGGAAGAATTTCCTTGCTGTGCCACAACAATTTTATCATATTCCTCCAATCGCCCCCTCCGTCACCCCATACAAACTATACACCATCTCATCCATTTCCGAAAAATCAGCGTTAGGCGCAGAGAATGTATTTTTTCTATCAAACTACAAAAGGTAATTCTATACAAAAATCAATTAGAACTTGGTTATTCTTTTCGATGTAATTTTTTAGATTGGATACTCTGATTTTTCCTTTGTGGTTTTGAATTATTTTTTCTACATAGCAAAGTCCGAGACCGAAATCCAAAGTTGGAAAAGATTCAAATACATATTTAGAAATTCTAAAGAAGGGTTCAAATATAATATTCTCGTATCCCTGCCCGATTCCATTTTGTTCTTTGGTCTTTGAATCCGGTGAGTTTAAAAAAGAAATTTGAAAGCTTTCATTTATTTTTTCAAATAGAATATAAATTTTACTGCCTTGATCCGAAAACTTGAATGCATTGAATAACAATTCTCTCACAGCCTTCTTAAAATAATCAGAATTAATCTGTATTTTTTTTGTATTCGATGTTTGAATATTTTTTGCTACAGCTACACTATTGCCTCTAACCGATTGATAGGGGATAAGTTCTTTTACAACGTCTTCAATTATTCTGTGCAATTCTTGGATAGAAATATGATCTTTAGGCAAATCAACGTTAATCACATACTCAATGTCTCCGATAGTCTGGACTAATTTTTTTGAATACTCTGCATTTTCAAAAAGTGTATCAAGAACATCCTTTGGAACTGTATATTGATTATCTTCTAATACAGACGCTGACTTGATTAGGTCAACAATTGGATTTAGAGTTCCGAGTCCGGCACCCTGGATTAGACCTGTGTTAATACTTGTAATCAATCCGCCTTCCATTTTGCTAGAATCTTTTTTAATCAGATTTTCTTTGTATAAATTCCAGTTCAGTTGGTATTCAATTCGGATTTCTCTTTCTTTCTGTAAGTTTTCACTTATGATTTTAAGTTCCGCAAATTCAAAAGCTTTGCTCACTCTATTTATAAATTCCGATGCATTAAATGGCTTAACTATATAATCATGAATCCCAGTTTTAAAAAGCTCCACCACTTTTTTAACTTCTGTCTCAGAGGTGAGCATTATGAAAACAGGATGATGACCTGATTGAAATACATTCATCATGAATTCTCTTCCATTCATCTCAGGCATATCTAAATCGGAAATCACAACTAGGGTAGGATTTTCTAAAAATAAATCCAGTGCTTCTTTTCCATTTGTCGCGCAGATTACTTCGAAGTTTGCTTTTTCCAAAGCAACTCGAATCAATTCTAGCATATTGAGATCATCATCTACTGCTATTAGTTTGTTTTTCATTTCTTTCCTAGCGGCAAAGTAAAAGTAAACTTACTTCCTTTTCCGAATTCACTTTCTACTCTGATATTTCCATCTTGCAATTCTACAAATTCTTTACACAAAATAAGTCCAAGCCCAGTTCCTTTTTCTTTATCAGTTCCGGAATCTATTCTAAAGATTTTATCTAAGTTTTTAGGATTAATCCCTATGCCTGTATCCGTTACAGATATTTCAAAATAGTCTTCTTTCTTTTGTGTGGATACTATTACTTTGCCGTTTGGGTGAGTAAACTTAATCGCATTTGTTAAAAGGTTTCGAAGGATTGTCTTTGTCAGGGAATCGTCTGCAAAAACTGTCTCGTCTTCCATACATTCGTTTTCGATTGCGATATTTTTATTCAGTGCGTTTCCTTGCACAAGTGGAATTACATTCGCCACTAGACAATTTATCGAAATATTTTGTAGATTAACAGTAATTTTCCCTGTTTGTGATTTTGCCCACTCCATTAACGTATTAAGCAAATCAAATGCAGATTTTGAAGTAGAAAGAATCATCTCGTTGTATTTCAAAAGCTCAGGGATATCTACATTCGTATTCTCAATCAGATCAGCCTCTATGATTTCCGAAAGTCCTATAATGCCAGCGAACGGATTACGCAGATCATGCGCTATGATACTAAAGAATTTATCTTTTGTGGCATTTAGTTCGACTAATTTTTCACGTGACTGTTTTATTTCAATTTGAGTTGCCACTCGCACAATCAATTCTGCTGTATTAAAAGGTTTTGTAATATAATCCACTGCACCGAGTTCAAATCCATGCACTATTTTTTCTGACTCAACCATTGCAGTAAGAAATATCACTGGAATTTCTTTTGTGTCTGGATTTGCTTTTAGTGTCGCGCATACTTCAAAGCCATCCATTTCCGGCATTTGAATATCGAGTAAAATTAAATCAGGCTCTTCTGTTTTTACTAGTTCGAGAGATTGCTTTCCTGAAGTTGCGACAGATATACTATATCCCTTGTCTCGAAGAATATTTCCCAATACTTGAATATTCTTCGGTGTATCATCTACAATTAAAATTAAAGGCTTCTTTGTTGTTTTCATTTTCTTTCCTCATCATTAATATAGCTGGATAATTTTTCCAATGTGGCATAGATTATTTCTATATTGAATGTATCAATGCTGTCTTTTAATTGGATAGAGTATTCATTTAGCTGTGGTATATTGTGTTTTACCGCGAATACTTCTAACTCCTTTTGGAAATCCAGCAGGTCGTCTGAATTTAATGTCTTCTGTAATTTTATAATTCGCAAAAGAAATTTTTCATTGAACATAGCCTTCATTTCTATTGGTAACTTTTCGTATGTAGCCATTGGTAATGCGTTTGTTTTAATTGGAATCACAGATGGCTCTTCGTAAGGGAGGTATTTTGTAAGTAAGGCAAGTAGATCATATTTATAAATCGGCTTTAGTAAAAAATCATTTGCCATACTACCTAGTTTATCTTTTTCATGCGTCATAGCCGATGCAGTGAGGATAATGATGGGTATCTGTTTTAAATCATTGTCCGATTTTAAGATACTAATTGCTGTTGCTCCATCCATCACAGGCATCTGCATATCCATTAATATAAGGTCAGGTATTTTTTGACGTGCTACTTCAATGCATTCTTTTCCATTTTCTGTTTCTATTATAGTGATATTGAATGGCTCTAAATATTCTTTTACTACCTTTCTGTTTGAAATTATATCTTCTGCTATCAGTAGAATCGGATTATGAAAGTGTATATTTTTAAGCCAACTGCTATCTGCATTTGTTTTATCATCCTTATTCATTACACCAATTTCTATATCAAAAAGGGAAACACTAAAAATCGAACCTTGACCATACGTGCTTGCTACAGAAATAGTTCCACCAAGAAGTTCCACTAAGCGACTCGTAATGCTTAAACCGAGACCTGTTCCCCCATTCGTTCTTTTATTATGAATAACTACTTGCCTAAATGGCTCGAAAATATTTGTAAATTCACTTTCAGGAATACCAATTCCAGAATCTTTAACGGAAAATAGTAAATCAACTCTACTATCTTCTTCCTTCTTGGGGATAATGGCAACAGTTATAGCAACTCCTCCTTTATCTGTGAATTTTACTGCATTGCCAATTATATTATAGAAAATCTGTCTAAGATATTTTTCATCTGTAATTAGGCTCAAAGGAATCTCACCTGCAATATCAATGGATAGCGTTATTCCTTTTTCTTTTGCTCTCAATGCAAAGACGGAGCGTATTTCATTTATCAGTGCATCCAAACTTATAGGTTGATTGTTTACCACCATGCGACCTGCTTCCACTTTGGAAAGATCAAGAATGTCGTTTATCAGGTTTAACAATACTTTGCCGCTCTGAATTATATTTCCTAAATACTCCGTATATTCTTTGTTACCTTCTAGCTTTTCTTGGAGTATACTTGAAAAACCTACTATCGCATTGAGTGGAGTTCTTATTTCATGACTCATATTTGCGAGAAATTCGCTTTTCATTTTGTTCGCGTCTTCTGCAATTTGTTTTGCTTGCTTCAATTCAATTTCAGTTTTCTTAGCATTGGTGACATCGGTAGTGATTATACCCAATCCTTCTCCAGCTTTAAAAGCTTTGATCGTAACATAATATGCATTTAATTGTGAATCTTTAGGTTGAACACTTTCTAGAAGTAAAGGCTCGCCCGTTTTCTTTACATTCAGGTATGCTGTCAGTCTTTCTGATCCCGCAAGACCTGGAGCCAATTCAGTCATATTTTTACCTATTAACTCTTCTTTCGGAAGGGAACGAAACCATTTTAGGCTTGCTTGATTCGTCTCTATTAGATTGAGATCGGAATCATAAAGAGATAGACCGTCTATCGCAGAGTCCATGAAAGAACTCAATCGCTCTTGGCTAATTCGTAATGCTTCTTCGGTTTTTTTCTGTTCCGTTATATCAATCAAATGTGTAAATGCCAAAGATTCTCCTTTATGATTTAAGATTGCAACTACACCCAAAGCATTTCCTAACTCTCCTGATTTTGTGCGAAACTGCAAATCAAAAAGCGAAATAGGATTTCCTTCTTTAATGACTGTTACTCTTTCTTCACGAGCTTCTCGATCTACTACAAAGTCCAACTCTGGAGAAGTTCTTCCGATCACTTCCTCCGATTATAGCCAAGCATTTTCAAAAGCTATCATTCACTTCGATGAAACGTCCGTCAGAGATTCGATTTAGTGCAATGGCAGTTGGACTAGACTGAAAGAATGCATGGAACAATTCTAGGTGTTCTTTTGCTTTAGTCTCCAGTTGTTTTTTTTCTGTGACATCTCGAATAATACTTACAGTTTCATTCTGACCACTTTTTACAATACGAGCTTCAAAGTAACGTATACCTTCTTCAAATGGGACTTCATATTCATAGGTCTGTATTTCTCCTGTATCTAAAGCAACTTGTAAGCAGTGCCATAATTCTTCCTTAGCAGGAGAAGGTAGCGGTATATTGGCATAATTCTCTCCGATTATTTTTTCTTTGGAAATAATTGTATTGTCAGGAAGTGCTTTCACATCTAAATAAACACCCTGTCCATTCATTCTAAAGATTAAATCTGGAATTGCATTCAGAAGTGCTTCTTGACGCTCTTTGACTTGAAGCAATTCCTCTTCGATTCGCTTTCTTTCTGTAATATCTGTCCTAATTGCAATGTATTGTGTTGGATTTCCTTTCAAATCAAGAAAGGGAATGAGAGTGCTGTTTACCCAATAATACGATCCATCCTTTGCTTGGTTTTTAATGTCTCCCTTCCATACTTTTCCATTCTTAATTGTATCCCAAAACTTTTGCATAAACTCTTTTGAGTGATAGCCGGAATTGATAAGTCGATGCGTTTTTCCAATTAATTCTTCTCGATTGTATTTGGAGATTTCACAAAATTTATCATTCGCGTATGTAATTTGTCCATTCACATCTGTGATTGCGACTATCGCATGTTCATCTAAGGCAAACTTAAAATCTAATAAAGATTTTTCTAATACATTGCGCTCTGTTACATCATGTATAATTGCAAAAATAATTTTCTTATTTTTATAATCAATGGGCGTTGCATACATTTCTACGATTCGATTCTCACCACTTGCCAACTTATGCGGCAAAACAAAATAATTCTGTTGCCTGTTCTTCGCAGCATTCATTCTATCCTGTATTTCTTTTTGTGATAATGCATTTATATCTTTAGCATACATTTGCCCATTACCTAAATCTTTATATCCATAGAACTGAATCGCTGCTTGATTAGCTTTTAGGATTAATCCAGTTTCTGGATCTCCTAACAGCATAATTGCATTATGCCGCTCAAACATTTGATTAAAACGTTCTTCGCTTTCTTTTATTTTGGTTTCTGCAATTTTTCGATTTGTTATATCTATAAAGTTAGCAATGGCACCTTCTAACATATTATCTGAATCCAAAAGTGGGTATGCGTTTACGATTAACCATTTACGATTACCGGTATCGTCGATTAAGCCATGCTCTATATTAACTACTTCGCGTAGTTCGGTCATAGCAATCGCTAAGGGTAATTTCTCCGGTGGAAAAGGATCGCCCTTTTCGTCAATTTGCCTCCAGTCCTTTGAATTGAAATATTGGTTCGTAATTTCATCTCTCTCGATGTTTAATATTTCTGAAGCAGTATGATTTGCATAAACAATCATTCCTTCCTTGTTTATCCTAACCACACCAGCAATCAAATTCTCCAAAATGTTAAACAGATTTTCTTTTTGTTCTAATAGTTCACTTTCTAGCTTTTTAGTTTCAGTGACATCTGTTAAGATTAGCCCCATGCCCTCACCCACCTTAAAAGCCTTCACTGAAATATATTTTACTTTCCTATTTAGGTCTGCCGGTAAAACAGAATCTGCTACAAATGCCTTCCTCGTTTTAATTACACTTTGGTAGGTTTCAAATATTTCTGATCCACTTAATCCAAGCGAAAGTTCTAATATATTTTTTCCGATTGCTTCTTCTCTATTTGTATTGTGGAGCCATTCAAGACAGACTTCATTTAGATCAAGCAAATTTAGTTTGGAATCGTAAATACTGAAATTATCTGTTGCTGCATCCATAAATGCACGTAATCGTTGTTCGCTATTAATTGTAGCTTCTTCTGCTAGTTTACGAAATTGAATCTCTTCCATCAGTTTATCATTTGATTCAGAAAGTTCGGATGTTCGTTCCTTTACTTTATGCTCTAATGTTTTGTTTAAATTACTTAAATCGTTCTCTGCTTTTTTTCGCTTCGAAATATTTTCATGCGAAACAGTAACTAAAACTTGACCTTCTCCTTGAAAGCGCGTTACATTCATAATAAACCAGCGTTCCTCTGTCGGGGAATCGCAAGGGTATTCGATATCATATGTTTGAATTTCCCCTCGGATGACTGCTCGAATGCCGTCTGCAGATGCTTTTGCAAATACAGAATCTATAGATTCTGCGGGAACATTGTCACAGGCGTTTAAGTAATTATAACTTTTCTGTTTTTCTGACGGTAAAAGAGAATTATCCTCTCCAAAATCGCGCCATGCTTTGTTTTCAAAAATAATTTCTCCATACTCATTTAATACAACGATATGTGCAGATAAAGCGTCAAGAGTTGCTCTGCTAAAGCGTTCCGAATCGTGTAATGCTTTTTCTATTCGCTTACGCTCGGTAATGTCATTGATTAGAATTAGGATATAATCAATCGTTCCATCAATTTTCATAACGCCTTGCACCGAGAGGATAATATCAAGCATATGTCCATCTTTGTGCTGATATTGTTTTTCCATTACATAGCCATTCAATTTGCCACTCAATAAATTTGCCAGATTGACCGAATCCTCTTCGACCTTATCTTTTGGAAAAGTTATATCGACCCATGTTTTTTGTAACAATTCTTCTTCGGTATAACCTAACATTTTACAAAGATGCTGATTGGCAGAAAGAAAATAGTATGTATAGGGATGAGTAGTCGCCATACCGACAACGCCTAGTTCGAGTGTCTTGTGGAAAAGTTCCTTACTTTCTTTAAGCGCTTCATCTGCTTTTTTACGTTTAATTTCCGCAGCATGAAGTATATTTTGCATTTCGAGTAACCATCTTAGTATACTTCCTGGTGGAGCATTTTCAATTGAAATCGTGTTAGTAAAATCTCCGCTTCCAATTTTTGCAATCTTCGCTTGAACAGCATCGAGAGTTGCTCCCAATGTTTGATTCAAAGAATGATAAGTCTTCCATACCATGTAAAAAAGTCCGAATCCTAAAAATATGAATACTACTCGCATTATTAGCGCATTCTTCTCATTATGCGTTACCATTTCTAAGGTGCGAATATCTGCCATCTCATAGAAATCACCGATGAGATTCATGATTTCGCCTTTTGCTTGAAAGTATTTTTCGTTGTGAAGTAAAAATCTTGCTTTAGCACGATTTGTTTCCTGGCTTGGATAGTTTGTAGTTACCAAGGTAAGTGCTTCGTTTTCCGTATTGGATAGTAGATCAGAGAGTTGTTTTGCTTTTTCTAATTTTTGATATTCGTCTTCGGTGAATTCTTTTTGTCGAACCATAGCAAGGAGGGAAATTGTTAGATTGGAATCAGGATTAGGTGGGATTCCTGTAGCCAGCATGATAATCCAGTAAGGCTTATGGTAATTATCCGGTCTTGGTTTTTTTCCATCTCGAATATCTATTATATCTTGGAAATATTTTTTATGGATTGGATTTCCTGTTACAACATAAACTCTAGCCATTCGAGTTAAGTCTTCGGAAGATTGTCGTAGTTCATTTGCAATTAGAATGGAATCATGACGAAGTTCATTGGCTATATCAATTTGTTTTTCTGACCAAGCATAAATGGAGAATACGATAGCAAGAAGAATCAATAAAACAAAGGTTACAATCAGATTGCGTTTAAAAGGAGTTATGCTTTTCATTTTGTATTTATGTTTATCCTAGAAACTTTTGTTTTATTTCCAGAATGGCAGGGAGTTGTTCTAGAAAGAGGTCTGCTAGAATTGGATCAAAGTGCTGTCCTTTTTCTTTTTGAATGAAGTTGATTGCATCTTCCACAGACCATCCCTTTTTGTATGGTCTTTCCGAAGTGAGAGCGTCAAAAACATCTGCGATAGAAACAATTCTAACTTCTATGGGAATATTTTCTCCACTCAAACCATTTGGATATCCTTTGCCATTCCATTTTTCATGGTGTGATAGTGCGATGCTCTCAGCCATTTTTAGCAATTCAGATTTGCTTTCTGATAATAGCTCTGCGCCTAACGTTGTATGAGTTTTCATTACTTCAAATTCTTCGGGAGTTAATTTTCCTGGTTTTAATAAAATATTATCAGCAATTCCAATTTTTCCTACATCGTGCATCATGCTTGCACTTAATAACATTTCCAATTTTGTCTCATCCAATTTTGCGGCTCTGCCAAGGATAACACAATAATGGCTCATTCTTTTTACATGCATTCCTGTTTCGTTGTCTTTGAATTCTGCGGCTCTTCCTAATCGATCAATCAAATCATGTTGGGATATTTCAATTATCCTCAGAGCATTTCTAAGTTGAGTCGTTCTTTCTCCAACTATCTCTTCTAGATTTTCTTTCAGCTTTTTATTTTCTATTTGAGTTTTTACTCTTACTAATAATTCTAAAGATTGAAACGGCTTAGTAATATAATCCGCTGCACCTATTTCAAATCCTTTCACGATGTCATCCGTCTCTACATTCGCTGTTAAAAATATAACTGGAATTTTAGTTGTATGCCCAGACTCTTTAAGCCTTTTACATACTTCATAGCCATCCATTTCGGGCATTTGAACATCTAATAAAATTAAATCCGGAGTTTCTGTTTTTACTAATTCCAGTGCTTGTGCGCCAGAGGTTGCAACATAGATATTGTATCCTTTATCGCGCAGAATATTTCCCAATACTTGAATGTTCTTGGGAGAATCATCTACAATTAGAATGGATGATTTCATAATTTTTCCTTAAAGAAGTTATTAGATGAGTTTGAGAGTTTGAGAGTTTTAGAGTTTGAGAGTTTGAGAGGTGAACATTATCAATATAACTAAAGTTCTATTTTTTCGTCAATGGAATAAAATTTATATATGATTTATTCTTTCGAATACTTCATAATAGCCACTCGAAGAGTAGAATTCTCTTTATTTCGGTAACTTAAAGTTAAGTATATTGGAAATTTCATTGCTTCTTGGTAAATCAAATAAATAGAGATACATAGCGGAGCGTCTTTGCGTAATTCATTTGCTTGGTTTGTATAATTCGAGTCTATAAATTTCTTTTTATACAGATAAAATAAATCCTGATCTTCTTCTGAGATAAAATTATGAAAGTTCCGGTCTATTAGATTTGCGTGAACACCTAACATTTTTTGTGCAGTCAGATTTGATTCTTTAATCAATCCTTTTTCATCCAATGTCAAATAACCGATAGGAGAAAGATCGTAGAAGTCAAAGAACTTACGATATAAAGCTTCCCGTTCTTCTTGCTCTGCACGAAACATTTCAATCTGCATCTGTAATTCTATCTGATGCTTTATAAGTTCTTCTTCGATAGACTTTGCTTTTTCCTTTGCCTCAAAAAGCCTAAAAGCCATCTTGATTGAAGCATCTAGAACTGTGGCACCTGAATTTTTTACTACATAACCATACGATGTAATATTTTCTGTTAACTCAACGATTTCTTTTTCTGTATGGCTTGAAAAAAATAATAGCGGTATATTATGATTTGCCAGAATTAACTTCGCTAGGTCTGTTCCAAGATATTCGTCATCTCCTAAGTCTATATCCATTAGAATCAAAGCTAATTCCTTATTTACTTGAACTGTATTGATAGCCTCTTTACCTGATTGGGCATGTAAAACAGTATACCCAGAGTTTTCTAAATGCTTTGTATTTACCATTGCCATTAGTGGGTCATCTTCCACGAGAAGCAGTGTTTTTTTATTTATTCTGTTCATTATTATTCTTAGTAAATTAGATTCTGAACCTAAATATTAATTCTTCAATATTTTTGTAAAGCTTTTCATCACTGAATAAAGAATTAAAAAAAATAGCACCGATTAATGTATACAATGCACATGATTTCCAGAACTTTTATAAAAGTAACCGACAGAGAATTTGATAAGCTTTGTCAGTTCACGGACGGGATTTTATACTCTTGCCTTATATAAAGTTTTTGGAAATTCAAAGGTGCAGGTGATTCCTTCTTTGCTTTCCATAAGAATATTTCCCTTCATTTGTATTTCGGCGATGCTATAAATTAATTTTAGTCCTAATGTGTTTTGTTTTCTAAAATCAAATCCTTCTGAAACACCGACACCGTTATCGGAGTATTGTAAAATATAATTTCCTGAATCGTTAAGAATGAGATTGATTGAAATATTTCCACTTCTATTGTCTGGGAATCCATATTTTAAAGAATTCGTCATAAGTTCATTGATAATCAATCCAAATGGAACTGCCGTATCGAGAAGAAAGGATTGCTCCACAATATTTACATGCAAAGAAATTCTATTATTTGCAATATTAAAACTTTCCATTATTAAAACAGATAAGTCATGAATATATTCTTTGATAGAAATTTGAGATAGATTCTGTTTCTTATAAAGCATTTGGTGCACTAGAGAGATTGCAATGATTCTTTTTTCAGTTTCATCAACTAATTTTTTAAGTTCAGCATTGTCTTGAAAGTCCGCAGACTGAAGCCTTAGGATTCCTCCAATCAATTGCAAAGTGTTTCTTGTTCTATGATAGAGTTCTTTAATTAGAATTTCTTTTTCTCGTAGGGATTGAAGTATTTTATTTTCATTTTGTATACGTTCTGTGATATCATTCGAAATGGCGCATATTCCAAAAGGTTGATTATTTTGTAGGAAAATTGGAAATTTAACTGTTAAATAAGTATGCCAATTTCCATCTTTATGCATTACTACTTCTTCTGAATAAACAGGGCTTCCATTTTCTAAGGCAGCTAGATCGTTACTCCATAACTTCTCAGCAACTTCTTTTTGAAAGACATCAAATACATTTTTTCCTATGAATTCATTCAAGGGAGGAGCATCTAAGACCGCAAAACTTCTATTTGCAAGTAAAATATTTCCATCCAGATCCTTAATAGAAATTAGCGCGGGGGAATAATCCAAAATAGCCTGTAACTTGGAATGCTCTTTTTGCAATTCAATTTCTCTTTTCTTTCTTTCCGTAATATCGTTTGTAACAATTACAACTCGCCAATGAGGGAATGAACAAGCCACAGCACTTACTTCTGTCCAGATTAATTCATTATTTTCCTTTATGATTCCAATTTCGACATTATGAACTGCGTTTTCCCCTTTACGAATCCTTGTGCTTGGGAATTCATCAAAGTTCATTTCTGAGAAATCAGATTTTAAATACTTTCTTTTTTTTATACTCTCCTTTTAGTAAATTTTCAGGAGAAATTTCTAGCAATCTACTAATGTGGTCATTTTGTTTTATAATATGACCATCGCCATTTAATACAGTAATTCCAATGGGTAAAATACTAAAAAGGAATTCTAATTTCTGATTTAATGTTTGTTGGCATTTTTCATTTTCCTCGGCTTTTTCTTTGGCTAATAATAATTCATTTGTTTTTTGTTTAACTTTTTTTTGTAGAAATAGACTGAATAAGCCAATACCAGAAATGCCAATCAGAAATATAGCAGCAATTATTATCCAAAATTTAACTTCAAAATAAAAAGGTTTAACTTCATTCGATAGCCACTTGCTGTAAATATTTTGCTTTTCCGTTTTAGATATTGAATTCACTGCTTTAGATAGAATTGAATTTAAGGGTTCCAAATCTTTTCTATTTGCTATAGCAAGGTCATTGGAATAATCGATTTCTCCTGCGATTCTCAAATTACTAATGCCTTGATTTTCAATATAATACGTTGTAGAAGCTTGTTGCGATATGAAAGCATCAACCTGCCCCACAGAGACAGCTCTTAAACAAGTAATATCATCGAAAAATGGAATCAAAGAATAATCGGGATAGTTTTTTATTAAAAACTCTTGAACTGCATACATATTTACGACTGCAATTTTTTTATTTTTTAAATCGGCAATTGAAGTAATGCTTTGTTCGGTATTTCTAACTACAATCACATGCTTGTGAGATATAAGTAGAGGTGTGAAATTTAAGTATTGCTGCCTAGCATCCGTTTTTTGGACTTCAAGTATAACATCAACAGTTCCATCTTTTATTTCATTTAATAGTCTGGGGAAATCTGATTGGTAGATTCTTTTAAATTTATAGTTTATTCGATCTTCAATAATTGTTAAGAAATCAATAAATATTCCAACTTCTTCACCCTTGTCATTTATGAATTGGTAAGGTGGGGCATTTGGTGATAATCCAACAATGAGGTTTGGATGTTCTTTTAACCATTCCTTTTCACTCTCCGTAAGAATATCAAAATTATGACAGGAGAATTGACAGAATAGAAATATATAAATGAAAAAATATATTACTTTTTTTTTTATTAGTAAACAATTATACAGTTTCATTTTTTTAAATCCTAAACGTTTCTTGCTCCATTACCAAAATGGTTATCTAAAAGAATTTTTAATTTCTGAAATTCGAGAGGTTTTATAAAATAACCTAAAGGGTTGAGTTTTTCTGCTCTTTCTTTCATGGCATCTTCGTCATAGCCAGTCATAAAAACAAAGGGGATATCATGTTCCGATTTAATAATTGACATTGCCTCAATTCCATCCATATCATCTGCAAGTCTGATATCCATTAAAATTAAATCCGGAGGATTCGATCTTACAGAATCAACTGCTTCTTCCCCAGTTACTACATGATTTGTGACGGTATAACCAACTCCTTGCATTCGATTTTTCATGTCCATTGCAGTAATCACTTCATCCTCTACTAAAAGAATTTTCATTTCACACCCCCACCGTCTTGCACTACAATTGTCATTATAACCAATATACATCGCATTATGCAACTCATATTCGCATCTTTGATAAGTAAATATACCTAATTCAAGTGAGTTCAATACAAGAATTTTCCCGTTAGTCCCCCCAATAAGCACAGAAGGAGACTTTTAAAGATTACCTCCCGATGGACACCGATGTTTGGTGTTATAATCCTGCGCATCCGATGGATTTTTTGGAAATGGACGGTGTTTGTGCATCTTTTGACGGGATTTGTTTGTCCTTGGACTGGATTTGTTTGTCTCTAGGCGGGATTTGTTTGTCTTTAGACGGGATTTGTTTGTCTTTAGATGGGATTTGTTTGTCTTTAGACGTAGTTTGTTTGTCTCTAGACGTGATTTGTTTGTCTTTAGACGGGTTTTGTTTGTCTTTAGACGTGGTTTGTTTGTCTTTAGACGTGGTTTGTTTGTCTCTAGACGTGGTTTGTTCATCTCTGGATGGGCTTTGTTTGTCTCTGGATGGGCTTTGACGAATTTTGGCGTTTTAAGTTTTGCTTTTTTGTTTTAGAAATGAGGCTTGGTATTAAAACTTACTTCTAGAAATGCTTTGATCGACGCTAGTTTATCGCGCAGACCAAAGCGGAAATTCTGTGCCGCCAACTTTAATAAGAATAAACTTCTGAAGTCTTCTCGCTTCCATTTAAGATTAAAACAAATCCGTTTGATAATAAGGTGGATAAAGGCGCTCCCCTAACTTGATTCATAGATGCGATAGTAGAAAATACTCCCTTTGCTGTATCATATATTTCTGCATTCTTCACCGAGTTCGATCCTGCGAATAAAACATTCCCGTCGTTTAGCAATACGGCTGAACCAGACATTCTAAAAAAGTTAGCACTCCCAGTCGCTTTTGATGTGTAAGTATTCATATTTAGAATTTCAGCACTTGTTAACTCTACATTATTCAAATAGCCACCAACCACAAGAATAGAACCATCTCTTAGGAGAGTTGCAGAATAAGATTTTCTAGCACCAAGCAAGTCGCCTATTGATTGAAATGTTTCTGTTGACGGGTCAAAGATTTCTAAGCTTGTAATAGCAATACTACCATCAGAAGAAGAAACTCCACCGTAAACCAAAACTTTTCCATTTGACAATAGAATCGCTTTAGCTCCCGTCCTCGCGGTAATCATACTTCCTGTATAAGATCGATTACCCGTAAATGGATTGAAAATTTCCGCTGACGTAGTGGGATTACTACTATTTGCATCCGTTAGTCCACCTGCAGATAAAATTCTTCCGTCATTCAGAACTATACTGACATGACCAGCCCTTGCGGATAATAATGAATATTGACTCAGGAATAGACCTGTGTTTGGATTATAAATTTGTATATCATTCTTCAATGTTGAAGAAAGACTTGAGCGACCACCCGCTAGATATAGATTTCCATCTTTCAATATGCCGGCAGTATGTCCATAGCGAGGCGACATACTAGAGGCAACGGTGGTAAACTTTCCTGTCGTATAATCAAAGCGCTCTAGTTTATCATTTCCGCAGGGTAGCTGTATGCATTGCGTCCTAGCATAGGAAAAGCCCGAAAATGCAATTGCTGCATTATTGGTAAGACTGAATAAATCAGAAGCGCTGTCTCCCGAAAAACCACTTCTCTCTCCTGCATATTTAAAACTTCCACTACTAGTCGAAGGTGAAACAGGTGTGGGTGAATCCTGTGGCGATCCTTGTGTCGGTAAACGCTGCGTTTGCGTTAGCATGAAATAATAAGATGCAGCCAATATCTTTGTTTTGTTATCTTTCGAAGACGAACAGGAACTAGTGAAGACTAATATTAAAAGACCAATAAGAATTGTTTTCATGATTACACTCCTTTATAGGGACTTCCTTACTTTTTCCCTATTCATTTCCCCCTAATTATTAGACTTCTAGTTTTTTGAAAAAAAGCCTAAAGTTTTTCAAAGAATAGACTTATCTAATTTCACTTCAACCATTTCCATTTGAAAAAAATACTTATGAATGCAGGAGTCATATCGGCTTTAGTGGCTAATGATTGAATCGCTCCATCTCTAATTATTTTCGAACTGCCATCATTTAAGTCTTTGCCTACAACATTACCCACAGATTGAATGTATTCAAAAAGTAACGAATCTGTTCCACTACCCGATAGATATACTAAATGAGCTTTGTTGCTCAATGGAATCTTTGGTCTTCCTATTACAAGCACAGCTTCCTGAACTTTAATTGTGACTTCATGCATTTGTTTAGGGGGATACCCATGAACTGTTCTAGTCGAAATAATTAAATCTGAACTAGGATTTGATTCGGGAATCGCTTCCGATAAAGGAATTGCCTTTGGCGTCTTCTCTGAAATATCATGCTCTACCCCTCCACATTGGATAAGCCCTAAGCTCAAGAACGCATTACAAATGTGGATAATGGTCATAAGCCTAAACTTGGGGTAATATCCTTGTAGCCTTAAATTAAAATTAAGCGTAATTAGCCGCTGAAAGAAAATGGATTTGTCATTCTTAAAAAGAACATACATATTAATATCTCCTGAATAATGCATTCACGAATATACTAAATCACCAATTATAGTGAGATAGAAATTTTGATTATTGTGCTGATCTTCTAATTAGCAGTGAACAGGAGGGGGAAGGTCTGAGTTAAGATAAAGAATCTTTATTTGATCTACACTTTCAATTTCTAATAAGTCAATACTGTGTAAAAAAATATAAGTATGGCATATATTTGTAACGGGTCGCTGAAATAATACGTAACTCTGGACAAATGGATTTATAATTTTAGATTCTTGCTCATGCAGGATTATATAAATAGCATTTGATTTTGTAGTGTATTGATTAAGAATTCTATCGATTCTTGCGCAATGTATATAAAAGGGAATGATGATTAAAGAAATTAATAGAACCAATTTATAAAGCATTGGCAATTTAATCCTCATTTGTAATCCCATCATATACTTTATACCATTTCTCAAAAAGAATTGCGTCTCACCATCTTAAATAAATCTAAATGGTCTATACTGATTCTATAAAATCTTGCGCAACGATTAAATAGAATCAGTATATATGACGAAATTATGCAACAGAAATATCCATCCAAAAAAAATATAAAAGAATTTATTTTAAAAGGTATTTTTTAGAAACTAAGCTTTTCCACTATTCGACAATGATTAGTGTTGTAAATGCAGCTAAAACTACGAGCTACCAATAGCCAAATCAAACCAAGGAAAGGGGCTTTGTATTAAGAAAACTTTATTTGCGATTCATCTTCTTTCTTAAATCCATTCCCCATTCCCCATTAACCATTAACCATTAACCATTAACCATTAACCATTAACCATTAACCATTAACCATTAACCATTAACCATTAACCATTAACCATTAACCATTAACCATTAACCATTAACCATTAACCATTAACCATTAACCATTAACCCTACCTCTTTAAAATCGCAAGATAAGTCTCTGTTTGGTTTACATTGGCGCCGCAGAAATTTTCGCTGAATGTGCCGAAGCCTATTTTGGGAGTGCCGGGGAATGCAGTTTCATAGAGAGCGGCGATGGTTTCGATTTCTTTGTTGGCGTCTCTTGCTAAATAGCATAGAACACAATCGAAGGAAATGTATCCGATTAGTTTTTCCTTGTCGATTGTTTGCAATTTTGCCAAACGATCTTCGTATTGAAGTTTTGCTTTGTAGATATTAAGATGAGCTCCTTCGAGCAAATCATTATAAGTCAATAGACCAGTCTTTCCATCATCTTTCATAATACTAGTGATGAGTTTTTCTCCGTCACCGGGTTCAATTCCGAGAGTATACATTGCATATACCGCAGCTCCCAAATCAGAAGTGGATTTACCGATGACTCGCGCGTATTCCTCTGCTGCAGGACGATTGTTTAGTTCAAGAATGTAACGGGGAGAAGCAAGCTTTGTAACTGCGAGAATTCCTTCCATCGGATCAAAGCTAGAAGCACGATCGATAAAAAAATAGTATTCTGGTTTTAAGCGGATTACGGCTGTTGCCCCAATCGAGCCCATACCTTTACTAGAAATTACACTAGAACTAATAAAGTCTAGTTTCCCGCCGGAGCTTCCGCCTACCGTTTGTTGAAATAGACTCACTTCGTTTTGAGCGGATAATACTGAATTGGCAGATTGAAGTCCGAAGAGTAGATTAATAGAAAAATCTCTCTCCATATCAGGAGAAGAAAGATCAAAGCCTAATTTTGTTAAGATTCGAGAGTATTCGTCTTTGCTAGATTGATACATCGAGTGGTTACTCGTAGTTCTCCTCATATCATAGGCAATGACTCCTACTTTTTCTAGAATCTCTTTAGAAATTGTCATGACTGCAACTGAATTTGTCTCAAAGCGATACTCTGAATTGGAAAGTCTTGCGATATCCATACAACCTAAAAACGGGATTCCTGTTTTTTTAAGAGTATGAAAAAGTGTCGTATAATCGAAATCAGCCCCATAAAAACAAAGGATTAATCCTGCATTTTTATCTTGCACTGCTAAAGGAATTTCATCCGAGTTGTGAAAAAGTTGAGAAGAAATATATTGATTTTTATACATGTATTATGCCGCCGCCGGTAGATTTAAACTTTTTAAAATGATTTTTAATTTTTCAAGCTCTGCTGGATCATCGATAGAATCAGGTCCATGCTCGGAGAGATTAATTCCTTTTAAGGAAACTTGAATACGAATAGATCTTATTTTCGTTTTACCAGAAAGGGAATTTTCAGAAAGCCCTAGGCTTTGAAAGTAATCATTGAGGTATTTGTAAACTACGCCTTTCATTTTTAATGTCCTTACACTATTTTCTTAAGAATTATACACTAATATTCTTCACGAATTATAACGTCTATGCATTAAGTTTTTATTCTCTCGAAAAAAATCTATTGGCTAAGCTCAATTAACCCTTAGCCGCTTTGTACTCAAGGATAATTAATACTTGTAACGAGGAAGGCGAAATGGATAAATGTAGAATTGGATATAGAGAAGGCAATCATGCAAGAAAAATTTACAATAGAGAAATGGTTCCAAGTTTCTTTTCAAATACTAAAAAAAAATTGGATACAATGGATAGTCATTTCAGCGATAACGACTGTTATCCTCTCCGCGATATTTTATTTTTTATTTCAAGAAATAGGACTTCTTATTCTTCAAATATCGAGCAAGCCAGAAGATTATAAACAAATCTTACTTACGCAAGCGCATAAGACTGGTTTATTGGTATTATCCGCTTTACTAGTATTAAATTTCATAGATCTATATATGATTCACACAACGTCTCAATGGTATTCAGAGAAAATGCTTACTGTAGAGGAGACTTTCTTAAAAGTCCTTTCTGCAATGCCCGTTTCCATTATTTTAACAATCATTTATATTCTAATGACAACTATTTCTTTGTTCTTTTGTATAATACCTGTGATCTTTGTAATCGTTTATTTTTTATTTATTTTCCAGGCTCTCATCATAGAAGATAGAAGTTTTGGTTCCCTTGGAAGAAGCATTGAACTAGTCAAACCAAACTTCGGCATATTAGTTGTTCTGCCTTTCGTGATTTCTCTTGGTTTGCAATTTACGAATTCGCTTCCCTTTTACTTAATCCAACTCATTATAGAAAATTTTATCGGTCAGACAATTACTCCTGAAATGAGTTCAAGAGAAGTGTTTGAATTTTTAATCAAATCACCTTATATCCTATTTATTTCCGCGCCGTGGATATTATTCTTTTCTTTGCAATCAAATTTAAAATCCATTCTCTACACAGTTGCATTCGAACAAGCAAGACAAATCGATCCAACCAAAGAGTAAATTGACTAATGTGAAAACTCAATAATAAATTTAGTTCCGTTTGCTTATGCGTTTGTTCCCCTTTTGTTATAGTAGGTTTGTCGCCACCCGGGCACCTTCCCGGTTCGCCTTCCCTTGTGTTGCGCTGTATTTTAACACCCCCCTTTTCCTTCTTCAACCCCCGGTTTTCCGGCTTTTTTCTTCATTCCCCGCGGCCCCGGGTTGAGCCCGGCGCCCCCGGCACATGCCCGCCCCCCCCCCCCCCCCCCACCCCCCCCCCCCCCCCCCAGACCCCGGCCCGAGAACGGTTGTTGGTAGTAAACTGCCGTGAGTTCTATGTATGAATAATCCTGTCCTATTTCACATCTCGAACTCTAAAATAACTCTTGTTCCATTTTCCCGCTCGATTCGTATATTTCCTTTTAACTGTTTTGTGAGTAATCCAACTAGCATGAGTCCAAAACCAGTTGAGTTTTGAAAATCAATGGATTCAGGAATACTATTCCCATTGTCTTCCACAACTAAGAAAATAGAATTTACATTTGTTGTAGAATTTAGATTCACCGAAATATTAATTCTTCCCTGTTCTTTTCCATTAAACGCATACTTCATAATATTGGTCAAGAGTTCATTGATGATAATTCCAAGTGTTTGCAATCTCTTTACATCTAGCTCAATATCATCAATGTTTTTCTCAATTGTAACAACCTCGGCATTAGGAAAATTGATTACAATCTCATCTACCAAGGAAGGAATGAAATTTGCTATAGATATTCTTTGGAAATTGGTCGTATGATATAATTTATCATATAAAACCATCATACTCTGCACACGGCTTCCCGCATCTAAGAGAGCATTTCTTCCACGTGAAGGCTCTTCCATACTTTCTGCTTGTAAAGTAAGTAGACCATTAATTGTGCTCATATTGTTTTTAATGCGATGATGCACTTCTTTTAGTATGATTTCTTTTTCTTGGAGAAGGTTTTTTACTTCTTCCTCGGCTCGTTTGCGCTCTGTAATATCATGGGCAACCGTAAAGCGATACTTTCTATTTTGAACAAAAATGTTTTCAGCGGATAATAGCACATGTTTAATTTCGCCGGTCTTAGTTCTTAAATCGGCTTCCACATTATTTACACAACCATTCTCATCTGCTTGCGCTAAAATTGTTTCGATTACTTCGGGAGTTAATATGCCTAACTCAGTAGCTGTTCTACCAATCACTTCATTTTTATCAAATCCAAGTAGAGAATAAAATGCTTCGTTGACTTCAATGTATTTGCGATCTTCTAAATCACTTAATCCACAGGCAGACGGATTAATATAAAACAATTTGGAAAACTTTTCTTCTGACAATTGAATCTTGGAAATATCTTTCGTCACTCCAAAGATGGCAGGCTTACCATTCCAAGAACCAAGAGACACCCTTGTCTCAACTGGAATTTGAACGCCTGATTTTGTGATAACGGGAACAGGACAAAATTCTGCTTTTCCGTTCAACATTTCCCCTACTATTCTGCCTACTTCCTCACGACGCTCGGGAGGATGAACCATAAGGACAGATTTTCCGAGGAGCTCTTCTCTTGAATATCCGAGTCGATTCGTTACAGTTGAATTTTCATGGACTATTTTTCCCTGTTCATCTAAGACGAAGAGAAAATCATCAATAGTGTTAAAGAAGGTTTCGTAATTCTGACGGGTCTGCTGCAATAAATCTTCTGCTCGTTTCCGTTCCGTTATATCATGAGCAGAAGCATATAGAAAATTACTGTCTTCTAATTTAATACAAATACAATTGATTTCGACTTCATATAAAGAACCGTCTTTACGACGATGCCTTGTTTCAAATACAGCGGGATGATCAATTAATTCTTCTATTTTTTCTAAGATTTGTCTTTCTGAATACAATACATCCCAATCGGTAATCTTAAGCTGTAATAATTCTTCGCGTGTATAACCTAGCATTTTACAGAATGCCGGGTTTACTTCTATGATTTTTCCTTGATCATCCATTACATGAATGCCATCACTCGTTGCGTTCAGTAATGTTTGATTGCGAAGCGCGAGTAACTCAACTGCTGTCTCTGACTTTTTACGCTCTGTAATATCACTTACGCTTCCAATCAGTGCTAACGGTTTTCCAGTGGCATCACGTAACACCGTAAATTTATCATGAAACCATCTGAACTGACCATTTTTATGCCTAAAGCGATAGTTTACTTCGTATTCACCGGCGGGGTGATTTAGTGCATTTGAAATCACTCGCTTGGTTTCCGCTGCATCATCTGCGTGGAATAAGTTCATCACAGCTTCCAGTGGCATTTTATTGATTTCTTCTTGCGTATATCCAGAGATTAGAACAAAAACAGGGCTTAGATAATCATAGGAATTAGTTTGTAAATTGCGTTTGTAGGAAACATCAGAGGAATTTTCAAGAACCTCTCTTAAACGAGCCTCGCTTTCTTTGATTTGTTTGTTCGCATTGAAAAGCTTAAATGCCATTTTAATAGAGGCATCAAGAACAGTAGGACCTGAGTTCTTCACTACATAACCGTAAGAAGTAATCTTTTCTGTTTTTTCAACAACTTCGGGTTCTGTATGACTAGAAAGAAATACTACTGGGATTTCTTTTAGTTCTAATAGTGCCTCGGCTGCTTTCGTTCCGTCTAAACCTTCTCCTAAATCTATATCCATTAGGATGAGTTCGATAGAATTTGTTTCCTTAAACACTTCAATGGCTTTTTCCCCGGAGGTGGCAACGATGACTTTGTATCCGTAATTCTCAAGCGTTTGCTTATTAGCCATAGCTAAAATAACTTCATCTTCTACAAGGAGAAGTGTTTTTTTCGTTTCACTGCTCATAAATTACTTCTCTCCTTTTTTCACTCATCTGTCAAGGCGAAACTGAGTTCATTGGAATAACATTACTCATATCCATTCTTATCGTTTCCTTATCGGTGCTCATCGATGGTAATCTTCTTATTACTTTTTCACAGAAGCACCTAAGTATACTTTTCTATCTACAAACTCATAGGGAACAATGGGAGTAAAGTTAATAGGAAGAGCACTACCTCTGCCTGATTCAATTACATAGTTTAAGCTTAAAGAAGTATTACTTGTTTCATAAGAAATCCCAACTGAGTATCCTATTAAATTTACATAGTTCGGAATTCTAGTGCTCTGCTGACCGTTTGGATAAATTACTATGGAACTGTTTGAGTTAGATAGATTAATTAGATCTTTCCCGTTTGTGCGTAGGTTTGCGGCTATTGCTGATTCTAACCAAGAAACATTTCTGCTATTCGATTGATTGGTATGATAACCTGCTCTGAGTGCAATGAAGTCTGTTAAGAAAAACTCTAATCCTAAAGCATAATTGTCGGTTGCATAGACTCGCAAATCGCGATACTCTCTGTCTGTCAAAATGACTAGAGAAGCGCTGGGCTCATAGGCATATATTTTCTTGGACTTTGAAAAATCAGAGGTGTGAATCCAGTCCGCTGCCACAAGAAATCGCTTGGATAAAAAATAAGATATTCCCATTCTTAACTCAACTGGTTCTGGAATTCCTCCGTTCGTTACAGGCTTGCCAAAAAGCTTGAGTGGAGTATTGGATGGGAGATTCATTGCCTGCGGCTGACCGAGAATTGCATTGTCATAACGAGTGGAACTATCATATAGATTGATATCACTTGCACTTTGTGTAAAACTACTTGTTTGAATGTATTGGTCTCTTTGATACTTATACGTCGCAAACGGTTTTCTAGCAGAAAAACCCAAGCCGACTTTTTCTGTAATCATATACTGCAAACCAAAAATGGGAATGACTCCCCTCGTATCCCTCGTATGTTCGAGAGACTCATTTATATAGGCACCTCCCTTTAAACCAAAAACAGATTTTTGCGAGGCACGATTTTTATCTTGGAAGGCATAAATGGTAAGACCAATAGAGAGTTTGTCGGTTAAAAGATAAGCAATGCTCGGACCTGTATAGGTGATCTGGCTGTTTTGTGTAAATTGAAACTGAACACTACTCACAGTGCTAATACTCGCCGGTGTATAGCTTTGAATGCTCTGATCGTAGTTTTCCACGGAAGGATTTACGAGACTAAAAGCATATCTCCATTTGTCTATCGACTTAGCTACACCAATATAGGAAGGAAGCATTCCGGAGGAATGAGCCGTAAGTCCTTGACCAGGACCTTGTAAATTGTAATAAGAAGATCTCGTATCACTCGCACTAAACGTAGAGGTAGTCGAAGAACTGTCATACATAAACCCAAGTCCCGCAGGATTATAATAGGCTCCAGAAGCGTCATCCGATACAGCAGTATAAGCACCGCTCATGCCGGCAGCTCTATCCCCAAATGCACCTTTTATATTGTGATCCACGTCAGCC
Source organism: Leptospiraceae bacterium (assembly GCA_016708435.1). NCBI lineage: Bacteria > Pseudomonadati > Spirochaetota > Leptospiria > Leptospirales > Leptospiraceae > Leptospiraceae bacterium. The sequence goes on from JADJFV010000032.1 coordinate 96,737, forward strand.
ATAACAGATTGTCCTAAAACTACAATCAACAATAAGAAGATTCTATTCATAAATCTCCAAGCCTCCTTTCAATCAAATCAGAGAAAAAGAAATAGGGAAAAGTGAATAGTGAAATTTTATCTAAGCTATACTACTTTTTTCCGTTTCAGTCTAGAGAGTGGTTAATTGGGAGGGTTGCGAATAATATTTCATGTTGTTGACAGAGTAGAATCAAAGGCATACAATTCTAGATGGCGGGAGAGGTAGGAAAATGAAAACCATTATCTTAGTAATATTTGCATTATTCTTCGACTGTTGCTTTCTATTGCCTCCAAAGGCAGTTTTAAACAATGGCTATGATGGTCCTTTACCAATTATTGCTAAGCTGATTGACGATTTGAGCCAAAGGGCGAACTCTCTCTCACCGGTGAATACTTTTTCTCTAAGAAATGTTCCGACAAAGATTTCAGAAGGAGGATTTCAAACCATTTATATTCGTCTTTCTTTAAAAACATCGGATACGCAAACCGTTATCATAGCCAGTGACAATCCTGCCATAGAAGTTGGGAATGCGAGTAGCACGACTTTGACTTTTGCCCCCAATTATTCCACGATCGAACAATCTTTCACATTGAATGCATTGATAGATAATAATCAAATAGACGAAACTGCACAGATAACAATTAGTTCAAGCAGTATAGAGACAACAACATTGAGTATAAAAAATACAGATACATTGGGAAGTTGGATTTCTATCTCGAATGGAAATATAGTAGAAGGATCAACGGGGAATATCAATGTTAAACTCACACAAAAGCCATTTGAAAATATTGCGGTTACTCTTAGTTCGTCTCTCACAGAGTTGTCTATTGATACTCCGCAGATTATTTTTACCTCCGATAACTGGAACACAAATCAAACGATAGGTCTTACAGGCTCGATAGACTCGAATTCAATTTCTGAGACTGTTACGATTACCGGAAATGCTACAGGAATTTCCAATACAGGAACGGTTCAATACTTAGAGAATGGAATTATAATAGCGGGTGCGAATAGCATAAAGGCAAACAATACGGCAATAATTCTAGTATCATTGGAAAGGCAACCGAAGCAAAATGTTTCAGTCAGTCTTAAATCCAATACGGGAGAAGTTACAGTAAGTAGCAGCAATTTACTATTTACCGCACAGAATTATAATACAGCGCAAACTATCACCTTATCATCGGGAAGCCTTACAATTACAAAAGCTACTATCACTGCAAGTTCAAATGGAATTTCTGATAAAACAACATCTATCTGGTCAAGTATTCCAGTTGCTTACAGTTGGGGAACATTTACGGATAACTTCAACGGAACCATTCAGTTTGATGGAATAGCGGGAACTTTCGGTGGAAATATTTATACAGCAAAAACTTTAACTTTTATGAAATGCACCCAAGGACAAACCTATGATTCTACGAATAATACATGTATAGGCTCCCCAATCACGTATCAGTTCTGTTCTACTGTTTCAAACAATTGTAATAATGGAGATTTGAATCAAATACTCGGAAGTGCTTTTTTAAATAATGCATATAGCTCTGCATACAATACCTGCGATGATTTAATCTTTGCCGGAAAAACAGATTGGAGAGTTCCAACTATCAGTGAGCTAAAAACTTTAATCCATTGCACTGATAAAACAATGCCATCGGTTATGTATATGGGCTGTTCGCTTGGAAATTTTTCCTCACCAGCGGTTAATGGTTTATTTCCAAATACTGTTGCCTACAATTACTGGTCTTCCGCTACTTATGCCACTTTAGATCAAAACGCTTTGACTGTATATTTCAGTGATGGATCTTTGTCTAACAGTCCAAAGAACACAGATACCTACCATTACATTCGTTGCATTTCAGGACAATGAGTTATTTAAAATCTCCAAGACCACTGCACAGAATGTAAAGTTTCTGTTGAAGCTCCAACTGCAATAGGGGAAACTTTATACATTTTATAATCAAAAGCAAAGGTGTCAACTTTGGGCAAATCGGTATATAACCCTGCATGAGCGATATTCCAAACCCAAAAACCCAGCAGTAGCAGATAACCTCCAGTAGCCGTAGACTCAGCTTTATGCAAATCATTTCTCTTTGATTGCATATTCATGTATCCTGCTAGTAGGAGTTCAGGTTGCTGATAAGGAATGATTGCTTTATTATAATCAGACTGAGCTGCTTTTAAATGAGATAAATTCATCGAGTAGTAACCTAAGAATCCAAGACCTAATGCGAAATAAGTTGCGCCTGCCAGACGATTCCCACTATTCCATTGACCCCAACCTGGAATCAATGCAGATCTCCAAACAAAACCTAAACGAGATGGTTCTTTGATCTTTTTTTCCACAAGACTTTTCGATGTATCACCTGCAACTGTAATGATTAAATCTCCCGTCTTCTCTCCGTAAATTTTGGTAAACGGTTTTTGTTTTTTATTTTTCTTGAGAGACCATTCCTTTACTCCTTTCTGAACAAACTGTTCTAATTCTGAAAACGCCACGACTCCGTCTTTGTTTGTATCCGCTTGTCCTTCGGAACCCATAACCAAATACTTTGTGAATACACCATAGTCTGTTTCATCATCTTCATAACTATAAAAGCCAGCCTTTGTAGAATAGAAAGTTCCAGCAAGTTCTGCACCGGTGAATTCTTTTTCTAAGATACTGTTTCGAGAAGAACTTTTGCTCGCATAAAGAACATCTCTACATGCATCTAAAATCAAAAGGCTTTTTTTAATTCCATGAGTCTTGAATCTATTTACAATGGAGTTAATAGAAAGAGCAGTATTGAATTGTTTTTCAACTACAGTGTCTACGGCGATTAGATATCCATTTTCATCCATATCAGAAACTCCATGTCCTGAGAAAAAGAACACAATCATATCCTCGGGGCGGGTAAATCGCAGTATGCTGTCAAGCTTCTCTTCAATATTGAGTTTACTTGGAAATAAATTTTCGGAATCATTTCTTGGATCAATGTCATCAGTCATAACAAAGACTTGATCGAATTGTCCCATGTCTTTTAGAATTTTCCCAAAAATCTTTGCATCATTTCTTGCCTTAGAGAGTTTACTAATTGCCTTATCCTGGTATTCATTAACACCTACAAGTATCGCATAACGCTTTCCCTGGTTCTCTTCATCCAATTTTTCAATTTCAATTTTGATTCCTTTGGATTTGATTTCATATTTCTTTATTACAGTAGACTTGGTTGAAGTTTCGGGCACTTGGCTTGGTTCAGCAGGTTTTTCTTTTGCAATTTCCTTTGTTGTATCTTTTGCCGGTTCTTTCAATGCATCTTTCGCCGCTTCCACTGGAATAGGATTATTCTTTATGCCTTCCATTTCTTTGCGTAAGCTTTCATTTTCAGCCTCTAACTTTTTCAACCGTTCTTCTTGGGTCATCCTCTTCTTCTGTAAATCTTTCAAACCAATAGAGTCTTTCGGAAAAATCGTCAGAGAAACAATAAAGAGGATGAATACAGCAAGACCAAACTTCCTTGAATGAAGTATTAACATGAATAAAAAATACTCCTAATTCCATCGAATGTCAATAGAATTAAAAATCAATGTATTCACTTCCAGTAACGTATTATCTCTTCACCTTCACGAATGGAAAATCATTTATCCTCTCATCAATCGCTCTTCGACCAAGGGAAATAGACGGTGGAGTTTGAACAATGTCTTTCAAGTAAGGTTTTTTACGGATATGAAGTCCCTTGTATTTTCCCAAGGGCGTGGATTAACCCACGCCCTTGGGAAAACGTGTGAGGAATTTGCTTCTAGAATTTACAAAGAATTTCCCAAAGCTAACGTTGTATGGATCTCGTGCAAGAGGAAATTCCGCAAATGTCAGAATCCTAGACTCACGTGTGATGGTCATCTGAAAAGCTATCAAAAGCCCTACTCTTCATTTCTTCCATTTCCTAAATATCTCATTCAAATAGAATTTGACATAGCTATAATATTTAAAGAGTCTAGGTTTGGGAATCATCGAAAGCTATGTGATTTCATGCTTTTACTAAGTGAGGTTTGCTGTTGGAAGAATTGAGAAGAGAAATTGAAGATCTAAAAGGAATTATCAGTTCCTATGAAACATTGCATGAACTGAGCCAAAAGGAATTGTCAGAAGCGAAAGAGGCAATCAAAGGCTATGAAGCAATGCTCAATCTTTCAGCCGAAGAAAGAAAACAATCTTATGAAACAGTAGATGCATTTCGTTTGGTGCAAGAAGTTTCCAGACAGGAACTTCTAGATGCAGATAAAGTAATTCAAAATATTCTTTCGATGGATAGAGAACTTTCAGAGGTTTCGGATGTGAAACCGCTCATGACTAAGATTCTTCAATCTGCCATTCAATCTCTTGGGGGAGATCTTGGAATTATCTTCCTTAAGAAAGAAGGGAAATTAACTCCCATGTATTATGAAAATATCACCGAGCATCAAATTTCAATCCTGGGTTATATCAAGTCTCTCGCCGAGAGTGGTATGAAAGCAGAAGGTGGAAAAACAATTGGAACTTATTTAGTTCATCATGATAAAGAAGAAAAGAAGATTTCCTATATTTGCAATAGCTTCAAACAAGATGAGCGGGTAATCGGTATTATCTATTTGGAAAAATCTTCTAACGATATGGCATTTCACACCACTGACTTGACCACGCTAGAAGTTTATAGCCTGCAAACTTCCATTGCGTTACAACAATCTAAAACAAGTATAAAAGTTCTTTCTATGCTAAGAGAGATCAATCAGAAAAACCAAATGTTAGAGAAAGCGCAAGAATTAAACATTCGACTCAGTCAAACAAAGGATGCATTCTTAAAGAATCTTTCTTTTGAATTAAAGACTCCGCTTTCTTTCATTCGCGGTTTCTCGGAACTATTACAGGGAACAGATCCAACTCATATAGATCAAATAAAAGCTCATGTGGAATCCATCTATCTAGAGAGTGAAAAACTAACACTTCTACTAAGTGATCTTTTACTTCTCACAGATCTGGAAACAGAAATAAAACTCAAGAAAGAAGAAATTGCTCTTAAGCAAATAATAGATATTTGCCTCTCTAAAGTAGAAGAAATTTCCAAGCGCAAGAAATTAGAAATTACTATCACTGTAGCGGGTAACGTTCTAGCGGATAAAGTTCTATTTACCAAAGTCTTGTTTAATCTAATTAAAAATGCAGTGTATTACAACAGACGAAACGGAAAGGTAGAGATATTCTCGGAAAGGTTAAAAACAGAAACACGTATCACAGTGCGCGATACAGGACTTGGTATTTCAGAAGAAAACCTCAAACATGTATTCGAGAAATTCTTTCGGGCAGACAATGTAGATTCTTTTGATGGAATTGGTGTGGGACTTTTTATTGCTGAACGAGTCGTCGAATTACACGGTGGAAGTATTTCTGCCAAAAGTGAATTACTGGGAGGCAGTGAATTTCAAATCCATTTGCCTTTGGTCTAAATGGATTTATTTCATTGATTTCTTTCGTTCCACTACCCACATACCTCGAAGTTGATTTTCTGAATAGCCGATTGCTTTGTCAGTAGGATAGAGAAGAGAAAGTTTAGTTGCGACTTCTTTGGAAATATTCTTTTCTTTTTCTCCATGGCATTGTAAGCACATTGCGACTGTTTCTATCGGATAATATCCTATTTGCGCTACTTCGGTTTCAACTGTAACAGGACTTGGCTTTTCCTTGTTTGCTATCTGAGCTTTGAATGCTTGTAGGATCTTTAACTCTTCTTCACTTGCTGCATTGTCAGGATTACGAGGTCTATCCGTTACTCGCTTGAGCTTTACATTTTGTTTTTGAGAAATTTCATTCGTCAAGGAAATTGCATTGGTATTACAAAACTCAATAGATCCAACAATTCCTTTGGCTTGAATCGCATTCATTAGATTCTTTCCTAATTCAGCTTTTGCTTGCAGGGCAATCTCTTTTCCTTCTTCGAGGAAGGGTTTTGTTTTTATATCTGCACTATCTTTACATTGAATGACAGTTGAAAGAATGAGAAAACTTAGAACGGTAATTTTTAATTGCATGAATCAATACCTCTTTTACGTTAAAGTCTTAATGCTTCTAGGTTCAGATGAATGGTCAAGATAGATTTTGCCTATTAGCCACGAATTAGATTGATTTTTATCACCGCACGACAGTTATTTCATCGCTGAGCCATACTTTTAATTCTCCAAACCATTCTCCATACTCGCCTTTCTGATTGATTTCTTCATTGGAGAATGCAAGAATTGGAATTCCACAATCAACTAGAATCAATTCGTCCACAGAATCAGAAATTGTCTTTCCTTTCATAATCCAATCTAGCTCATAAACTTCCTGGATTTCTGGAAGAATAGGAGAAGAAAGTTTCTTCGCATAATGCCCAGTAGACGTTTCAGTCAATTCAACCATAACTCTAAACTTTCTACCCGGATATAATACCTTACTCACATTTTCGTATGTATCATATGGATCAAAAAGGGAAGTATCGCAAAAATTGCAGGAGAATTCTATATCATTATACCTAAGAACAAGTCTTGCTCCGTCAGCAAACACGATAAGAAGCTTTTCCAATTTTACTATCTCAACATCAATTGCAATAGGATTCAGTTCTTCTATCATCTAATTATTGTCCGGGCATGAATGTTTCGAGTGTAGTTTTAGTTATCACTTCCTCTACATTGGGAATATCGATTACTTTTCCATCTTGCATAAGATAAGGATTTCTTCTACCGGCAATCTGATGATAAGGATATAAATCTGTTTCGTTATTTAGAAGCAAATCATCCTTATCCTCTACTAGCCATCGGACTTTCTTTTGTTCTATCCATTTTTCCAAATCATATTCTTGTGGCTCCGATCTTTCTCCGACAAATGTAGCAGACGAAACTATTTGGTCTCTCGCAACATATTCTTCTCTTGCCCAACCGGTTGCAAATTCACTTTGCGAAATAAAATTCTTTGAAAAATAGGTAACAGGAAAACCGGTATACTTTTCTGCAATGAATACAGAGTGGATAACAGCAATTACTCCCTCTTTGTCTAAGATTCTTGGTTTGATAAAAGGAACTTCTGCTCCCATATAAATCTTATGACGAATAAAACTAAAGGCAGAAATTTTCTCAGGTATAGGTTGGTTATTCAAATTAAGAGCACCGTCCATCACAAACAGATGCTCACATTTAGAATCATCTGTAACGGTTTTTCCATCATCGTATTCCATCACCCAAAAACTTGCATTCAGTGTGAATACTCCATGTTTAATCCTAGCCCAAATCTTACGGGCACAATAAGGACATATTGCAACAAGCACATCAGGACTAGGAGCGGCTATAAGTTTACTAAACTCCTGTGTTCGCAAATGATAAAATGGAATCCGTTCTTTGACTGGTATCTCCCCAATTTCTATATCTAATTGCGATACCTTCTTTTCTGCTTCTTCATATTCTTGGATGGAGCGCAGCTTTAAGCTTTCGTCTTTTAGATTTGTGTATCGATAAATGTTTTTAGCCATTGGAGTTTACTTGCCACAGAGTCACTAAGGCACAGAGAAATGTCAAGGAATCTACGCACTTACAAAATCACCGATTACGGAAAAGGAAGCCGAATCTGTCTTGACAGACTTAGACAAGCAGTTCGCCCTTCAACAAAAATTGCTTTGGGGTGTGCTTTCTGTGGGGATGTTTCTGACGTTCAGCACAGGTGAGACAGACGACCATCTCACGAGAGACTGACGACCAGCACACGAGAGACTGACAACCATCTCACGAGAGTCTGGCACCAAGCCCTGATTATTTATGATTTTTTTTGAAAAACTGGAAGGAGAAGGGGCGGCAAATTCTAGATCTTTTTCTCTGTCCTTCGCGCTTTCGTGGTAAAAGAATGCTTTTACTCAGGCTACTTTTTAAATATTAATTGGATTTTTTAGTTTGTCCCCAAATGTAATAGATGGAACAAACACCGTGATTGGTATCTGTTTTTTCTAAATACTTCTTACAACGTCCAGAGACACTCTCTTCATCGGAATCATGATGTCTTTCAGAAGAATTTCCGTTATGACACTTTTCTTTTCCTGAATGCTCATCATCGCCTTCGCGATCTCTTCTATCGTCGCGATCTCCATCTTTTTCTTTCTTGCTCTTTTCGTTTTTATCGCGGTCCCCGTATTGGTTTCCTTTTCCTCTGTCGCTATTCTTTCCATCGTTGCCGTAGTGATTTCCACGATTTCCATGGTGCTCTTTTCCATCATGGTGCTCTTTTCCATCATGGTGTTCTTTCCCATCATGATGATCGTCCTTATCGCCTACGCTACAAGAATTATCGCCATTTCCAGAGTTACCACCGTTTCCAGAGTTACCACCGTTTCCAGAGTTACCGCCGTTTCCAGAGTTACCGCCGTTTCCAGAACTACCGCCGTTTCCAGAACTACCGCCGTTTCCAGAACTACCGCCGTTTCCAGAACTACCACCGTTTCCAGAACTACCACCTGTTCCACCAGAAGTAGAAGTATCAGTGATAGCAGCTAGAACTTCGTAATAAATGGCAGACGAACCTTCTGCTGGAATACTCAAAGCTTCATCAATAGATTGAGCAAAGCTAGCATCTCCGGTCATAGCAACGTCTAACACACAAGCATCAAAGACTACTTTATTGGTAATCCCTTGCGCTTTACATACAGTTTCTGCTGCAGTGATTGCTGCTGGATCAATTGGAGTGATCTTGTCCGGGATACCATCAAAAGAACCTAAAGATTGTCCATTTCCGTATTCAAACCAACTTTCACCCGATTTTAATCTCCAGCTATTGCCAAAGACCATATAGAGATTGTTGAAAGTAATTGGGGAAATAGCAGAAGTAGTATCTCTTGGAGCTAAATCATCTTTGAAGTTCCCGTTACAGTTACCAAGTAAACCTGCTACTTGTCCTGTTAATCTAACTGCACCAAGGTAAACGTTTATGTAAGAACTATTGACTGTAATATTTACAACAGTTCCTTCCGGCAAAGTAGCCTTGAAAGTTGTTCCAGTAAGAGCAATAGAACCACCATCTAAGTCAACTTTCTTACCTGATGTGAAGCTAGTTAAAGTCTTGTCTATATAAACCTTTCCACCTAGATACATAGAAACAGTATGTGTTCCGATTTTAACTGCTACAGCAGTGTTTACCGTTACTTTCTTGTTTGATTTCCATGCCTCTTGGCGAACTTGAATTCCGGAACCTTCAGAAGTGCGGATTAACCAGTATTCTCCTAAACCTTGGAAGTCGTAGACCATACCGTCTAGAGTTTTAAGGTGGGGATCCCCCCAGCTATGTCCTGGATTATTCAAAGAACAAGAAATATTAGCTTCTGAGGAATTAGAAGTAGAGGTTGATCCCTCAGAAGGTCTCGTATTTTCTGGTTCAGATGAAGGAACGGTTGGATTCGCTGTAAATACTGAAACGGTTGGATTTCCCGGATTTCCTGTAATTTGAACCCCAGGAACACCCTGTGATCCTTGGGCTTGCGATCCTGTTACACTCGCTAGCGGCAAAAGGAGAGCCTTTTTGTCTTTGCTGTCACAGGCAACTAGTATTAAACTAGAAACAAGCAACAACACATAAGTCGATTTCATTTTCATATATTCCTCATTAGCATACTCATATAAAGTCAGACTAGAAAAAATATAATTATTTGCCATAATAATTTATTGACCTTTTCTTTTTTTTTTCTAGATACCTATAGTTGAGTTCTAGTATCATTAAATAAATTTGAAATAAAAAGTCAGAATTTGAGTTCTAATTTTCGCGAAGGTTTCTTAATGGTTGTGAGGTTTGCGCCTAACGGTCACGGCTTGTAATTCATAAAGAAGATACGGAGTTCTCAGAAAGAATTTTTTCTCTCTTTGTCTCCGTACTCTGTGGCAAAAATCTACTTCAATTTATAATCGCGTTGCCTGACTAATCATCAAACATTGATTCTTCTAAATTCATCATAGGCTGAGTTGAGCCAAGTCTTGACTCTCTCTTTTTCCATTAAACCTAGACTTTGCGGTTTATTGTGAATTGCCGCCCAGAAGCTAGAATTTGTTTCATCAATTTTCTGCATCGTTCGCTCATGGAGTTTTTTCAAATTCACGAATGTTGCATTGTAGGATGCTGCTAGATCTTTAACAGAAGATGATTCAAATATTTTAAACTGAGTTCCCCTTCCCTGATTGAATACGATTGTATATTCTACTTTGTCCTGAAATCGATTGAGTAGATTTTCAAGAAGAATGACTGAGTCCTTGCTATCATCCATTACATGCCAGAATCTTAGGTTTAAGTTTAACTCTTTTGAAAGTTCGACCACATTACTCTCTTCAATCCATTTTTGCAATGGAAGAGTTGTCTGAGCAGCAAGGTCAACGATGATTCGATTTGGATTTTCCATATCATAGTTTTCAATCATCGCATCTAAATGTTCGTAGCTATCTACCGTAGTCGGAGAAGCAAAATCTTCATAAAAACGTAGAAACGTATTGTGTGATCTATCTGTGTCATAGCCCTTAAACGGGATTTGATTATCAATGAAATATTGAGCAAGTAGCCTAGAAATTACCGACTTTCCTACTCCCCCTTTTTCGCCGCCAATAAAATGTATCATTCTTATACAGAAATTACAAGCACTAAGCAAGTCAAGCAGAGAATTTGGGGGAGTAGAGTCTTCGAAAGATTAAGCCGCCATTACCTTCTCTGCGTATGGATCCGGTAAAGAAAATGCAAAGATTCGTTTCCAAACCGAGGCAAATTGTTTTACGAAGCTTCCATTGTTATAATGCTGACCGTAATCTTCACAAAGTGCTTTGAGTCTTGGAGCTATTTCTTCATAACGGGCAGCCGGAATATCAGGGAACATATGATGCTCTATTTGATGGCTTAAATGTCCACTCATTAGATAGAAAAGTTTACTTCCTTCCAAGTTTGATGAGCCTTTTAATTGGCGCAAATACCATTCTGCTTTTGTTTCATTCTCAATGTCTTTAGGAGTAAATGTTTCTGCGTTCTCCGTAAAATGTCCACAGAAGATAATGGAATACGTCCAGAGGTTACGCATAGTATTCGCAAGAAGGTTACCTAAAAATATTTTTGGAGCCATAAGTCCACCGAGTAGCGGAAAACCGATGTAATCCTTAAAGAGTTGGATTTCTATTTTCTTGTTATAGACTTCTTTGTAATCTTGTAGAGTTTTTTTAGTTCTTTGTTTTTTAGGTTTTTCTAAGTATTCTACTTTGTAACCATGTCCGCCTACTCCCCATTCAAAATTAAACGCTAGAAAGAAATTTGCAATGGATTGGAAAAGATGCACTGGTTTCCATTCTTGCTCTTCCGAAAGTCTTGTGAAGTGGTAACCGTAGTCATGGTCTTTCCCTACAACGTTAGTGTACGTATGGTGCATATAGTTGTGGTAAAATTTCCATTGGGAAGAATCAGAAACAATATCCCATTCAAAGGTATTCGAATTAAACTCCGGATCATTCATCCAATCGTATTGACCATGCATTACATTATGACCAATCTCCATATTGTTTAGAATTTTAGAAATTCCGAGCATACTAGTTCCGAGTGCAAATGTAATCGGATCCATGCTAAAATGAATCAGTAGTCTTCCCATAATTTCATTGTAACGATAAGTCGCCTGGACTTTTCTAATATGGTCAGCATCTTCCTGTCCTACTTTCGAAAGTATTTCAGTGCGGATAATCTCTAATTCTTTTCCGAAGTTTTCAATTTCTTCTTTTGTTAATGGTTTACTTTTCGTATTCATAAATAACTCCTTGTTATTCTTAATTTTTTTTTCTAATAGTTTCATTTGTTTTCAATCTTCTAAATTTCTTTTATTGTCATTCCGAAATCCCCTATCGGGAATCTCAATGTCTAAAGAATCCCAAGTTTTTTAATCAGAGTCTCAACTTCAAGAGATTCCCGATTGAAAAACTCGGGAATGACACTATAATATTCTTTAAATATCTAATTCTAAATTTTCTTCTGCGCGGCTTAGACAGAGTTGGATAGTTTCTTCACCGGACTCGGACTCACTGCCTTCTTGGAGATTTGTGACAACACCAGATTTTTTAGTGCAAGCACAGGTGTGGCAAATTCCCATACGGCATCCACTTTGCGGATAGATTCCGTTATCCTCTAATTCTTCTAGAAGATTTTTTTCTCCATTGAGTAGCAGTGTCTTGTGAGACTTAGTTAGAGTAACTTCTACTTGCTTTGCTTCTCTCTTAGTGCTAGTCTTTAGAAACGGTTGGAAATTTTCGGAGATGAGTTTCTCTTTGGGGATAATACTCTTTACACTCTCTTGCAAAGTTCCAGGACCACAGAGATAGGTAAGTCTTTCGGAAAAATCAGGCACTAATTCTAAAAGCATTTCTCTTGTAAAAAATCCAGTTCTAAATCCGAGAGAATCTTCATCAGTCAAAATGAATTCAACTGCAAGGGTTGGAAATTTTTCACGTAGAGAATTCAAATCAGAATAGAAGATAATTTCTTCTTTAGTGCGTGAGAAATACAGTAGTTTGACACTACCGGTATAATTTTGATTTTGCAAAGTATTTAGAATGGAATACACAGGAGTAATTCCACTTCCGCCTGCGACAAATAGGAATTTGCCCGGTAATGCTTTCGGAAGAACAAAACTTCCCTGCGCTTCTCCCAACTCGACAAAATCACCTAACTGCAAACTCTCATGCACAAAGTTAGAAACAAGACCTTGTTTTTGACGCTTTATTGTGATTCGAAGATTGACTTCAGAAGGCATAGAAGAAATGGAATAGTAGCGAGTTACACGCTTACCATTAATTTCAACTGTGACGGGAACATATTGACCCGCTTGAAATCGGAAGCCTTTCTTGTTCACTCGGAGAACAAGTGTTTTAGTTTCTTTAGTTTCTAGGTGTATACTGATAATCTTAGCCCTAGTCTTAGAAATGGAATATACTGGGTTTAATTCCTCTAAAAGGAAGTTAAACATGTTCTTTGGATTGAATAAATCTAGATATTCGCTTGGTTTATGGTATTTAAATGGAAAAGTTTTCATTTCGCCTCTCTTAAGTGAGTAAACACTTGTTCACAAAGTTTCACATATTAATTTTTAAGTCAACCGAAAAAAGACTTTTTTTCCCAAACTAATAAAAAAAAGTGAACAAGTGTTCACACAGGAATTTAAATGAAATTAAACCAGAGATACCAACAAAAGCTTAGAACTAGGACTACTTTAATCCAATCTGCCTTGAAATTAATGGGAGAAGACAAGAGTTTAGGCTCTTTAAGCCTGAGAGAAGTTGCAGGCGAAGCGGGAATTGTGCCTGCTGCCTTCTATCGACATTTTAAAGACATCGAAGAATTAGGGCTAGCATTAGTTGATGATATGAGCGTTAAACTGCGCGTTATCCTCCGCGACGCAAGAAAGAAAGGCGCCTACAAAACAGCCCTTCAAGTCTCCATGTCTCTCTTTTTTAATTATGTAAAAAACAATCGACTCCTTTTTCGTTTTATCACACGCGAACAAGTCGGCGGAAGTAAGCGGATAAGACAGGCTATCCGTAACGAGATGTCGTTCATTGCATCTGAACTAGCATCTGATATGAAGCGCCCAGGAATTCCCTTCTCAAAATTAGAATTTATCTCTGACTTCATCGTTGCCACTGCCTTTACATTAGCGGGAACCTATTTAGATTGTGACCCAAAAGACAGTGAAGCAGAAAAGAAATTAAAAATAAAAAGTATTAACCAACTACGACTCATCTTCAAAGGTGCGTTAGGCGGCAGAAACAATCGACATAGAATTAAAAAACAAATAGCAGACGAATCAGTAATCGGAGAAAATAAAAATGATAACAACTGACAGAAAAGGAATTTCCGAATTAGTCAAACTCTCTCTTCCATATACTGGACTATGTATTCTTTATTTTGCGGGAGTTATTTTTTTAGAAGAAACTTACGGAGATCACATATACAAAATATCAGGACAAATGGGAACTGTATTTGGATTAGCTTTGGCATTTTTTCTAGGCTTTCGAATGAATACAGCCTATGATAGATGGTGGGAAGGCAGAAAAATTCTAGGTGAGTTTGTTAGCACATCAAGAAGTTTCGCTGCAAAAGCGATCACTTACTTTCCGAGCAAGAAAGGTATTTCGCCTATCGCTATAGATTTAATCAAATTATTACAAGTCTACATTCATCAATTCAAAGATCAAATGCAACACAACTCCAACGTAAGAAAATACGCAGAAGAATTGGGAGAACTAGCAAATCGGCTTTCCACTAAATCAAATCCCGCCGTTCATTTGCTTGCAGAAATTAGTCTAGGCATCGAAAAGAATTGGAAGAGCAAAAACGAATTGGATAAGAATGATTTAATGCAGCATATAACACGTTTCTACGAAGCGCAGGGGAAAGCAGAGCGTATCCGCAACACTCCTTTTCTAAAAGTATACAAGGCTTTGACTAATTTAATGGTCTATTCTTATGTAATGCTGATTCCATTATTTATGGGTGATATTGACTTAGGTGGTGAAGTAAGTCGATGGGAATATCTTTCTATTCCTATCATGAGTTTAATTGGCACTGTGTTTCTGACCGTGAATAAATTAAGTAATCTTTATGCTGAGCCTTTTAGTGATCATATCATTTCCTTACCCGTAGACATGGTTACAAAAATCATTGAAACCGATTTAAAAGAAATGATAGAATAAGAAGATTGGCCACAGAGGCACAAAGACACAGAGAGATTTAAAGAGAGTCTCTATACGGAATATTGTTTGCTTTCGAAATTTAACTTTGTTATTATGCTATCACTACAAACATGAATTTGATTTACTCATCCGCTCTTTCTGACGGGATGCACATAAATTAAACTGGCACAACTCCATAATCTTCTCTGTGCCTCTGTGGCATCTTCCTTACTTAATATCACTAAATCGAACATAACCGCTCTTATCCTCATCCCAGAGATTGCAGTTGCGAATTGTTTGAAAGTAATGCTTCCAAGTAAATTCTTCTTCCTCAATGTCTTCGGAATACTTAGACTTGTTTAGATCAGATTGTGCGGCTAATAGCATATAGCTTGGAATTTTAATATTTAGATGATGGGGAATATGGATATCAATGTGAAAATGCAAAGCAGAAAGAAGGCGAGGCATTTTGTAGTTGGTTGTAGATTTAATCTGTCCCCGGTATTGATTCCATTCTTCTTTCGGATAAAAAGACATCTCCTCTGAGGTATGATGTAAAAAAGTATAAAGAGACATCCAGAATTGAAAGAATAAAGCAGGGATAATCCAAAAATGAAATACTGCAAAAAGACTTTCAGTCGCATAATAAATACTAGCCGCTATTAAACTCCCGGTGATCGCTAAAACAAAATAAGAAAATTTTACGTTTTCCCTATGCTCTGCTTTAAACTTGGAAGGAAAATAATGATATATCATATTGTGAATGAGAGAGCCAAGAGGAATAAAAAGTCTAGTTACTTTATAAGCCAAAGCATGAGAGGGATATTTTTCTTTCGTTGCCTTGTATTGATTCACAGTCATCGGAATCCACGCATTGTCAAAGTATACTGTATTAGCCTCTGCATAGAGTTCATTCGTATGTTGATGGTGTGCTGCATGAGAATACTTCCAGGCATAAAAGGGATAAAAAGTAGGGATAAATAATATATGCCCCAAGAAGGAATTGAGTTTTTTACTGCCAGTAAAAGATTCATGGGCACAATCATGGCCTAGAACAAAAAGAGATGTAAATACAAATCCACTAACAAACCAGGCAACAGGAAATAACGCCCAGTTACCCCAAGTCCAAGTCAAATAAGAGAAACATACTGCAAATAAAAATTGGATGATTCCTGAAAGCAAAAACAAAGATGCCTTTGTATAATCAGGCTGAAAGCATTCAATCCGAACTGATTTTTTTACTTCACTTAAGGTTGGCTCTCTTTCCAGCACAGATTCCAGCGGCTCGATAACACGTATCATGTAAATCTCCTGACTTGCATTGCTACCACATATTTAACACTGTTAGTATATGTCAATCACTAATGAATAGTGTTAGATATGAATTCAGAAAAATCTAAACTGAGAATGATTTTACTTGCTCTTATCTTATATGCTTTTTAACGTAAAAAAAGAAAATTTATGAGAAAGACCAAGACTATTGCTAAAAAACGCCCGCGCAGAGTAAGAAACAGCCTAAATCGAGCGGAGATTTTATCTGCCGCGTTGAAAATTATTCAAACGGATGGCGTTGAAAGTTTAAGTATGAGAACCATTGCCAAGCATTTAAACTGTAGTGTAGCAAGTCCCTATGCTCACTTTAAGAACCAAGAAGAAATCATCCAGGCACTTCTCTATAGCGGTGAACAAAAATTAACCGCTGATTTAAACATAGCGAGAGCTTCGACTGAAAATCCATTCGGACAAATCACCGCAATCGCTCACACCTACTGGCAATTTTCCGTTGAAAACCAAGGTCTTCATAAATTAATGTTCAGCTCCGGCGGAGGTTTACACAAAAAACTCTTTGCTGCTCCAAGTAGCTACCGAGTCTTTCTGAAAACGGTTCGGGACGGTTTAAAAAAGGAATCAAGTGAAATGCCGCGCCCTAGATACAATTCTATCGCAAGAACAATGTGGGCTTGGATGTATGGACTCCTAGTCCTACAGATGACTGAGATTCTAAATAGAGAAAAGTTAAAACAAGATCCGATTGAAGAAGGAATGCTTGTCTTTAAAACACTTTTCCGCAATGCAATCGACGAAGAGAAATCAAAAAAGAAAAAATAAATCTATCAGTAAATTTATTGCATGACATCGTAGAAAAAATATGCTTTTTTGATGCTGAATGTTTAAAAATATTTATTTAAAACTAACACTGCGGCTTGAAACGTTTACTCACGTTGTGCCTCTACCATTTGCCATTTATTTTTCTGTAGTAACTGGCTCTGGTTCTTATCTTTCTAAAGATGAGATGGTAGTTGTTGCCATGGCAGGCTCGATCAATGCAACCGCCCTTATCATAATGGGTTGTGTTTGGAGATGGTTTTATTTAAAGAAACTTCTTCGAGAAATTAAATCTATGTATACCGATACTTCCATTTCGGAAGAGCAAAAAGTGCAACTCAAATTGAAGCTTTTAAAATATCCGTTTCTCGAAGCGCGGATAATCGTTCTTCGCTGGTTAGCAGGAATCATTGGCTCTCATCTATTTGTATTTCTAGTAGCAGGTCCTAGACCGGGACTTCATCTAACTGCGCCCTTTCTATTTTTTATGATTACTCCTATTTCTTATGTAGCCTATTATTTTATCAGTGAGAACATAATACATATTATCTTCAAGTTAAGAAAAGTAAAACAAATCGAAATTGGAATAGAGCAAATTCCACAATTCAACTCTTTTCAAAGAATTATTCTTTCGATGGTGGCTATTACGATTATGCCAATCATTGTGCTCGGCTACATGCTTTACGGACTCAAGACCGGACTTGTAAAATTAGAAGATCCAGGTCTACACTTAACAATTATGAGTTTATTATTTCCTGTTCCTGTTATTATCGTTGGCTACGTTGTAGCAAAAACATTTCGAAACGGGATCATGGGAATTAACGATCACTTGAATCAACTGGGCAAAGGAAATTTCTCTATCGTAAGTATGCCTATGTCGTCTGACGACTTTGGATTACAGGCATACAACCTAAATGAAATTATCAAACAACTAAACTCACTCTACCGTGAAATTTCTGATCTAAATGTAAACCTAGAATACAAAGTGGAACTTCGCACCGAGCAGTTAAATTCTTCTCTTCAAAAAGTAGAAACACTAAAAGTCCAGCAAGATGGAGACTATTATTTAACAAGTCTATTGCTTCGACCACTCGGACGAAATTTAGCAATGAGTAAAAACTTTGATTTCTCTTTTTTCGTGAAACAGAAAAAGACATTTGAGTTTAGAAACAGAGAAAATGAAATCGGTGGGGATATCTGTGTTACCCACACAATCCAATTACAAGGCGAAACATTTCATGTAGTTTTAAATGGAGATGCAATGGGCAAGTCGATTCAGGGAGCTGGTGGTTCCTTAATATTAGGCTCTGTGTTTCAATCTATCATCGAAAGAACGTTGTTATCCCCTAGCCTCTCCGAGCAGTCTCCTGAAATTTGGCTCAAGAACGCATTCATCGAAATGCACAAAATCTTCGAAAGTTTCGATGGCTCAATGCTAGTATCTATTGTAATTGGGCTCATAGATGACTCCAATGGATTCATCTATTATATAAATGCAGAGCATCCACCTAGCATTCTGTATCGAGATGGAAAGGCTCAATATATCGAGGAAGAATCTTTCTTTCGAAAACTAGGAACTCTTCAAATCAATACAGGTATTTTTATTCAAACCTTTCAAATGTTACAAGGGGATACGCTTCTAATTGGCTCCGATGGAAGAGATGATATTAGAATGATGGATGAGGCAAGCATTGCAAACATTAACTCCAACCCTAAACGAATCTTGCAAATTGTAGAAGGGGAAAACTGTGATTTACCGCAAATCTATAAGACTCTTCAAACTTACGGAGAGATTACAGATGATTTATCTTTTCTAAAAATTTATTTCCACAAAAAAGATTCAAAGTCAAAAGAAATTCATCCTGATCTGATTCCAATTCTAGACAAAGTAGACAAACACTTGCAAGAAAAAGAACAGGAAGAAGCAATAAATTTTCTTATTTCCCAAACAAATGAATATCCAGATGACCATGAGTTATTAAAACAATTATCCATTCTATTTGCAAGAATCGACAAATATAAATTAGCCGTAGAGAAGGGACTCAGATATATCGAATTCGCTCCATCTGATACAGTCTTTTTCTATCGACTAGCCAGTTATTGTAAAATGGCAAATGACTTTTCCACTGGAATCGAAATTGCCGAGCGCCTTCGCTTACGAGAACCACAAAATCTAAACAACTTACTTAACTTAGTAGATTTATATTCTTTAAGTCAAAATCACAAGCGCGCAGAAGAACTATTACAATATTATCTAAAACTAGACCCATCAAATCCAACAGCTTTAGACTTAAGGGATGCAATTAAAAAAGAAAATCGTAGTAAATAGTCGTTATTCGCTAAATAGAATTAACGCTTGGTAACATAATACTAAAAATAAAACTATCGTGCTTCGTCTAACGGTTGATTCACTGAAACCACCTCTCGTTCTTTTCTCAGAAAATTGCACCAAGAAGAAAATGGAATTCACAGTAAGCATAAGAAAGAAAAACCGAATATCAAAGTATTTTAAATAAAAAAGAACAAAGCAAATAACTGCGGGCAAAAAGAAGGCAATTGCTTTTCCAATCTGCAATTTCCAATCGAAAACAAAGGATTCTACTTTTAAATTTGTGAATTTCTCAATCTCTATTTGAAATTCTTCTGGCTCAAGCAAATTCAGAATAGCCTCAGATGCTTCCCCTTCATAGATTAGAAAACGATCAAATCCGCGAAATCTATCTCTTTCGATTTTCTTTACCCGCTTTAGATTTATGGAAGTGCATTTACCGGTTCCAGTATACCATTGGAGTATATGGTTGTTAATCTCTAAGTAATTATTCTTAAGAATAGAAAGCTGGCGATTGAAATTTTGATTCAGAAATAAACCAATCGCAATAATTACAATAGAACAAATAGCAAGATAATTTAGAACACTTTCTTTGGGAGCATTCCACACTGTCCAGGAAAGCAAGATTAGATTGATCAAGAAAATAGAAATCGATCTAAGGATTAGTCTTTTCTTGTAAAGCTGTAAGTTGATCGGAAAGATTCTGAGGTTACTCAAGATTAGTTTCGCTTTTTTACTTCCGTAAGTTTATACTCAAGACCTGCAAAGTCTTTAGATACGCCATTGAGTTTAAATTCTATCGTCTCTACAGTAGAAAAATTTTCGAAGATGGTTTTCTCTAAAGCTCTGAGTGCAGTGTTTAATACTTTCACACGGGCAGCTTGCAATTCTTCCAATCTTTTCTTTTCGATAGATTCTTCTTCTAGATTTTTCTTGCCGTCTGGATTCTCTTCTGTTACTTCTAATTTGATTTTAATAGAAGACAATTCTTTTTGAATACTTGCTTCATTCAAATCAAGGATGAGTTTTTTATCTGAGTCTAATAGCCATACTGCGATAATCGGACTTCTTAAATCCGGAAGCTTCTTAGGAAAAACATTTTCCTCTGTAGTCTCGATTATATCATCATAGGGAGGCTGACTCAATTCTCCTATTATGATATTTAGATTCTTTCGTATATCGTTATCCGCAAGCAATATCTTTCGCTTTGACTTAAGCAAATTAGTCTTACCATCGGAGACGTAGAGGGTAACATTCGTTCGCCTATCCACACTAGGGAGATCGTAAAAGTTAAATGGAACCAAAAGGCTAAAAGGATTTTTCCCGACTAGAATGAATACAATGAAGAATAAAATCGCAAGAGAAGAAGCTAGAAATAAAAAACGAAATTGATTGTTCTTGGTTTCACCGGTAGCTTCTAAGAATATCTTAGAAAATAGATTTTTTAAAAATCCAATGCTTGTATTGAAGCCAGATTTAATTTTTTGCCATAACATAGTTTTTAATTCCTTCTGCGATTCCCTCTGCCAATTTTAATTGAACAGTTTTTTCTTCGAGCATTTTTACATCTTGTGGATGACTGATAAACCCAAGTTCAATCAACACAGCTGG
Organism: Leptospiraceae bacterium; assembly: GCA_016708435.1. Taxonomy (NCBI): domain Bacteria; kingdom Pseudomonadati; phylum Spirochaetota; class Leptospiria; order Leptospirales; family Leptospiraceae; species Leptospiraceae bacterium. The sequence continues at coordinate 117,498 of JADJFV010000032.1, forward strand.
CATCATACTTCCCCGTAAAACCTGGTAGTTATTTTTTTTCACGCCTCTACTTGCAATTTTAGAATCGAGTGACTCTTTGAGCTTTGTATCAATTGCTTTCGCTAAGAGAATGCTCCTGCGCTGAATCACAGAGGAAAGCATTCCACTTTGAATGTATTGCACTTTCGGGTCTCGCCTTGCATCGATTAATTGATTTGTAAGAATCGATGTCTCGCGAGTAGTCTCAATCGGACCACTTTGCGCTAGATAGTATACTTCATAACCATGAGGACTCTTTTCGGGAGTCGGAGTAGAATTGCAGTGGAGGCTAATGAATATTGTATCCCTACTCGTTCGTAATTTTTTATTTGCAATCTTAGCTCTATCTTCTAAAGGCACATAGACATCTTTCTTTCGAGTGAACTTAATTTTTAGATTTGGAAATTTCTTCTTGATGTATCTCTTCACCATTTTGGCAATTTTAAGAGTATAATTCTTTTCGTATTCGCCATTAACCGCTGTTGCTCCCGGATCTTTTCCCCCATGTCCTGCATCAATGATTAAATGACGAAGTCCAATCTCTTCTGGTTGAACAATCACTTTTTGATATAAATTTAAAGTCAAAGTATCATCTGTAAATTTATAAGAAACCTCTGTGTCAATTAGATAAATGAAGATTGCCTCAACCATTTCCCTTGGTAAATATAAATCCCGTCCAATGTAGAGGATAGGCTTTGTTAGACTCTCGATATTATTTCTATGAATGTAGTAAGCTGAATCTACTCGAAACTTAAATTCATTGCTTTTCTTAAAACGAATCTCACCGACTAAAATCACTTTGTCTAGTTTGAATTGCAAACCCGGTAGTCTTTTTTTTAATTCTTCGAATTTAACATACCCTCTTTCTAAAGAAATCGTATCCGCTTTTAAAGATACGATTCCAAAGAAAAAAAGTAGGAAGATTATCGACGAAAGAGTGATTTTATTCTTTTCCAAATTGATACCGGTTTCTTCACGTTGTTGTGATTTGCTTCATTGATATCAAATAGATTTCGTTTCGATTTATCATAAGTTTGTGTTTTAGGCTCATACGGTTTATTTGGTTTTACTTTAGAAACTTTATCTTTATGGTGCGCATGAGTTTCCTTTTTAGAAGGATGCACTTGCGCTGGTTTTAATTTTTCGGATCCTAATACAGAATCGGCTTTTTGTAAATAAAGCTTTGCTTCTTCTAGTGGATTTATAGGTTCTTTTTTGAAATTTCCTTGCTTACCTTTATTAAACTTATCTTTCTTGAATTTATCCTCTCTACCTTTGTCATTTCTCGCCTCTCTTGGCTCTCTAGCTTTTTCATCTTTGAACCTATCATCCTTACGCTTAGGAGGAAAATTCCCTTTGCCTTTGTTATTAGAATTGCGATTCGGTTTATTTTGATTAGACGCTGTGCCTTCTCGTAATTTTTCCCCGATGAATGGAGTAAACTCTCCTTCTGGAAATTTCAAGAATTCTTCTTCTACTTGAATGGTGCTCAACTTATCTCCTAAAAATTTTTCTATTTTTTCTAACTCTGCATAATCTCTTTCGGAACAAAAGCTAACAGACCTTCCTTTTTTTCCTGCCCGCGCAGTTCTTCCGATTCGGTGAACATAGTTTTCTGTGTCCATCGGCAAATCGTAGTTATACACAACCTTGATATTATCTACGTCAATTCCACGAGAAGCAACGTCAGTCGCAACCATGTATTTATATTTTCCGAACTTAAAGTCTTTTAAGAGTCGGACTCTTTTCTTTTGGTCTAGAAGAGAAGAAATTCCAGTAGCAGGAATTCCAAATCTAGAAAGCCGACTGACTATTTCGGGAACCATTACTTTCAAGTTTGTAAAAATAATTCCAAGTCCTTCTTCTGAGTCTTTTAAAATCAAGTTCACAAGGTAGGGAAGCTTTTCATCTCTACCTAAATGAATTAGCTTTTGATCGATATTATCAGTGACAACCTTGTCGGATTCAATCGAAACTTCTACGGCATCTTTTAAGTATTCAGATGCAAGACGAATCACATAATAAGACAAAGTAGCAGAAAACAACATTACCTGTTTCGTGTCAGGACATTTTTTCATGACATAGCGGATATCTTTGATAAACCCCATGTCAAACATTCTATCTGCTTCATCCAAAACAAAGAAGCTGATATTGGAAAGAGAAAGTTTACCGGACTTGATATGGTCAATCAAACGACCGGGTGTTGCAACGATGATTTCAGTTTTATCTTCAATGTCCTGCAATTGTTCTTTATAATCAGTGCCGCCGATAAAGCTTGCTACTTTTTTGTCTGAGTATTTTAAGAGTCTCTTTGCTTCTTCGCAGATTTGCATTACAAGCTCGCGGGTAGGAGCAAGAATCAAAGCAACAGGACCGACCGGATTTTCGTTTAGGATTTTATTTACAATAGGAATTAAGAAAGCTAATGTCTTTCCGGTTCCTGTTTGCGCAAGTCCTGTAATATCTCTTCCTTCTAATCCGAATGGAATGGATTTTTCTTGAATTGGGGTTAATTCTACGTAGCCGATCTCTTGGAAGACTCGTAGCATACTTTCGTGGATGTTTAATTCATCAAATTTCATAGTTATCTTCTTTTTGCAAGTATTTGGATTGTATCCCCGTAGGAAGTGAGTTTGGCGAGAGAATTGTAAAAAAGTTTAAATGGAAACCTGCCTCTAATTCCTCTATCTCGAGAAACATGAAAGGACATGGGCTCACAAAATAAAACTTTAGCCTCAAAGTATTGAAACACTTTTTTAAGGGATAATGGTGAGTAATCTGCGAAATGATCTTCTGGATGAGTCTTGAACCATTCGTCTGTGTTCGTGGAAAAAGTTGGTCCGTATAGAGAAGGCAGAGCAAGAAAAACAAAGCCGCCTTCGTTCAAAAGAGAGAAAATTTTAGTTAGAACTTTTTCTTGATCGGAAAAATGTTCGAGGACAAAGAAGGCAGCAATACAGTCAAATTTTTCATCAGTAGTATAATCAAGAAAGGAAATGCTTTCAGCGTCTAATCCTAATTTGTCTCTAGAATAAGCAACTTCTGATTGGGATATTTCAATGCCTTTTACTTTGTAGCCGATTTTTTTTGCCTCATCTAAAAAGAATCCAGCCGCAGAGCCGATTTCGAGTAGATTAGTTTTCTTAGTGTTAAATCTTTCTAATATTGCCAGACGTCTTTTGGCAAGCTGACGAAGAGCTGCTTCGTCTTCATAATAAGTCTTCTTGTATTGAGCTTTGTATTCATCCATGAAGTACGAGTTCGAATAACTACGTGACTTAGCAGGAATGTAAAAGCAGGTGCCCGTCTTTTCACAGTATGTATAGTATTCTGGAAATTTTGGATGGGCTGTAATTTTAAATAGACTCATTCGTTATTGTACGCTTGTAATATTAAAAGATAGTATATTGTCGTCTTCGCTTAAATGATTGAGTAGAGCCTCTTCCATCAAAGGGGAGATATTTATCTCTGCTCGATATTCGACTTCATCCATTCTTTTTTTAATTGATTCAGAATCAATAAAGATACCCTTTCTGTAAATTTCCTTTTTCAACTGAGCAATTTTTTTGACATTTTTAAGGATAATTAGTAGCGTTCTAGGTTTTGGATGTGTGGCATTCGTTCTCGTCTCAATCATTCGAACGACATAAAGTGTGAAAAGAACAAAAGCAGTGCTGATTCCCCCAAGTATATAAAACCCTGCACCGACCGCAAGTCCAATGGCAGCATTAGTCCAAATGGTGGCAGCCGTCGTAAGTCCTAGGACTGCTCCATTCGTTCGACTATGTAAAATTGCCCCTGCACCTAAGAAGCCAATTCCACTGATAACTTGAGCGGCAAGTCTGGCTGGATCCCCAACTATTCGCTGTGTCACCTTGCCGGTCAGCAAATCTGATTCGGGAACAGAATAAGAAAGATGTTGAGAAAGAATCATAACAAGTGCAGAACCAATACAAATCAGCATATTGGTTCTGAGTCCTGCGGGTTTTTTATGGTTTTTCCGTTCGAAGCCTATCAGTCCTCCGAATAAGGCAGCGAGAAATAGTTTGGTTATTATATCTAAAACATCTATGGTAGTCACAAAAACAATGCAACTCTGAAAGCCAAATTAGATTAAACAATTTTTTATTGTAAACAAAGTATTTTTTCAAATTCTGACAGAATGTCTATCGAAGAAAAACTAAAATCTCTCGGATTGGAACTCCCACCAATTCCAAAGGCAATCGCTTCCTATATTCCAGCCAACGGAGCCGGAAATTTGGTTTTTACCTCCGGTCAATTACCAATGAAAGAAGGAAAGCTTCTTTACACAGGACGAACAGGCGCAGAGGTCAGTCTCGAACAAGCAAAAGAGGCGATGAAACAATCCTGTCTAAATGCACTTGCAGCAATCAAAGGCTATATTGGCGACTTGGACAAAATAGGACGGGTTGTAAAAATAGGAGCCTTCGTGTCGTCGGATAACGCATTTTTCGAGCAACACCTAGTGGCAAATGCGGCGAGTGATTTACTGATGGAGCTATTTGGCGAAGCTGGAAAACATGCTAGATTTGCGATAGGCGTAAACGCTCTTCCTTTAAATGCCTGCGTGGAATTAGAGTTAACAGTCGAAGTAAAATGATTTTAGTGAGATACATTCGTGATTTTCTATTTTTTATACCGATAGCCGCAATAGGCTGGATCAAGGTTCTTCTGCGTTTTCTAGCCTATCTCTATTCTATCTGGCAAAAAAAATCTTCATTCGAAAAGGTTTCTATTCTAGTATTATTTTCCCAACTCGTATTTGCGACAAGACCCTGGTTTGAATACAAGATTCAATTCAACGAAGTCACAGAAGTTTTATCTGTGTCTTCCAAAGTCAACTTAATCTTCATCTTCCTCTCATTGGCTAATTTTATTTTGCTGCTAATCAATGTTTCCTTCTCGCGGCTAATGATTTTTATCTTACAAATAATTATGGGAGTCTTATTTCTTGTCGGCTACCAAAGCCCAACTTCTCTTCATGTGGATTTCCTTAACCCAAGCGATTATAAATTCAATCTCAATTTCTATCTATTCGCGGGTGCGTATTTTTTCGCACTGCTTCTTTCGATTCGCGGATTCTTGAAGAGGTAAAATATAGGGAAATGACGGTCAACTTATACAGATTCAGGAGTTAGGTAAAACTTCCCACTTAAGTTCAATGTCTACTCCTAGCTTTTCATATAAAAGTGGAACTATATCGCATAACGCAGAAATTTTATCTTTAAAAGAATCAGTGTGTTTACCATAGAGATAGGTTGGAACCGGGTTTGTTGTATGAGTTGTGGTTGTTAGGTTTTCTAGATTTCCATGGTCGGAGGTGATGATGAGTTGGTGTTTGGTTTTATCCATTGCATCGTGGATACCTTCGATAAACCGCTCTACTGTGTGTATGACTCTTTCTGCCATTTCCCAGTTTTGATCGTGACCTGTCTTATCAGTTAGGAAATATTCAAATATCACCAAATCATAATTATCCGACATTTTTACTACATTCTTTCCTACTTCATAGGGATCACGAAGATCGAGTAGACTATCTCCGGGAGGAAGAAAACTCTTCGCAAACTCTCGAAAGAATTCATGCGATATATCCATGAAGACTCCATTGTGATTTCGCAAATCTTCCATATCCCGAAATGGAATTTTAGAAGCCTGCTGAATCATCGTTGAGGCAGATACATGCTTTGGTTTTTTCTTTACGTTTTCGAAATAGATTGGGCTGTAGCAGTTTAGAACTGCCGCTTTTTTTCCTCTCTCGTCTAATACTTTTAGAATGGAAAATTCATCTATAATCTTACGAAGGGTAAATGTTGGATAGCCGCTGATATGTCTTTGTAGAACTTGTGGTGCGTTAATTCCTGTCCAGATAGCAGTCTGCCCCGTCGCACTCTGAGGCAAACCTTTTATTCCCATAGAAGCATCGGTTTTTACATACACTCCCTCGGCTAATTTGCTATTAGCCGGTAAAGGTAAATCAGCAAGGGGAAGAAAAAACCCTTTGCGTATTTAGCGAAAGGATTCTTTTCTACATCGTTCTCGCCAAAGCCGACGCCATCTATGAAGAAATAGATAATCACAAGCGGAATTTGTCCATTGGGAATTGTTTTGTGATTTCGGCAACGCCTGCTTTTACTTCTTTCTTCTTTTTGTCGTCTGTCATGTTTTCGAGTAAATCACAGATGAGATGTCCCACTTTTTCGAATTCGGTTTTACCTAGTCCGCGTGTTGTAAGAGCAGGTGAACCTAAGCGGATACCGGAAGTAACCGCTGGAGGTTTTTCATCAAATGGAATTCCATTTTTGTTTACTGTGACTCCTACTTTGTCTAGCTCATTCGCTGCATCTAGTCCGGTTAATCCTTTTACGGAAACATCCACAAGCATAAGATGATTATCCGTTCCACCACTGATGACTCTAAAGCCTCTCTTCACAAATACTTCTGCGAGTATACGCGCATTATCCACTACGTTTTGGATATAAGTTTTGAATTCTGGTTTTAATGCTTCTCCAAATGCTACTGCCTTTGCAGCAATCACATGCATTAAAGGTCCACCCTGCACTCCTGGAAATACACGAGAATTTAAAATCTTTTCGTGCTCGCTAGAGGATATGATTAATCCACCGCGTGGTCCTCTGAGCGTCTTATGAGTAGTAGTCGTTACATAATCACAAACTCCTACCGGTGTAGGATGATGACCAGTAACCACAAGACCAGAGATATGTGCGATATCCGCCATGATCTTTGCTCCGACTGATTTTGCGATTTCTGCAAATTTTGCAAAATCTATTTCGCGCGGATACGCAGAAGCACCCACTACTATAAGTTTTGGTTTATGCTCTTTAGCAAGACGATTTACTTCATCATAATCAATTCTGTTTGTATCTTTGGTAACTCCGTAAGGAACTACATGGTAATTTCTTCCACTAAAATTGACTGCGGAACCATGCGTTAGGTGACCGCCATGGGCTAAATTCATTCCCATAAATGTATCGCCTGCACTTAATGCAGCAAGAAATACTGCCATATTAGCTTGAGCGCCGGAATGTGGTTGTACATTGACATACTCTGCATTAAACATTTTCTTTGCTCGCTCGATTGCTAGCTCTTCTACTCGGTCTGCATTTTCACAACCGTTATAATATCTTTTTCCCGGATAGCCTTCTGCGTATTTATTTGTAAGTGTTGAATGGTAGGCTTCTAGAACTGCTTGGGATACAAAGTTTTCGGAAGCGATCATTTCAAGAGATTCTTCTTGCCTCTTGTCTTCGTGTTTGAGTGCCGCAAATACATCTGGGTCTTGTTTTTCTAAATACATTTCTGTTTCCTTCAAGGTTTACTAAAAATAAATTCTATATTTGCATATTTTTCTGACATAAGCCTTTTTGCATCTCTAAAAACCTGTCGTAAAAACTTTCTATCGCTTACTCCATCCACCTTACTATCGCTCGGGGTAAAATTATTTTCCAAATACTCCAGAAAAATTTTATGCAAGTCTAGCTTAAATTGGGATATGGAAAAGTCCCTCGGAAGAGAAGTTAAAAAATCAGAATGCTTTCGGTTCTTTCTGTATTCAGGTTCTTCCGGTGGATGGGATAGATTTTGCAACACACGATCGATTATCTTTGTATCCAAAATCATTGTTCCATGCTGCACAATGCAGTCTCTCTTTCGAAACTGAGCATTGCCCGAAATCTTTTTCAGAACTCCAGCACTTTCAACGGCTATATCTGATTTGCCGGCTGAGTCAGCGCTTATGCCTTGTCGGGCAAGTGCTTTTGTGAGAAGTCCAAGTAAGATCACATAAGAATCTTTCACGGGGTATAATTCTTTTTTTTCTTTGGTTGATGCGAAAAGCGAATAATTAAGATTAAACGCTTCATCATGAAAGACTGTTCCTCCACCGGAAGCACGTCTTGTGATGTAGAGAGAGTCTTCCTGAAACTTTCTAGTCTTTTGTAGACTTGGAAATCTTTCCTTAAAAGAATCAATCGTTTCTGAAGGAATATTTTTCGCTACACTATCTGAAATTCCAAGCACGACTGTATTGTGATTTGTCCAGAATCGAAGCGCTCCGCTGTAACCAAAGTCAAGTAAGTTAATCGCAATAGCCTCTTCCAATGCTAGATTGAAATAGGGGCTATAGCGTGATAGCTGGTCAAAGAAAAAAAATGAATTCACTCGGCGTAGTATTTAGTAGACGCATCTTTTAGGAATTGTTTTTCTTTTCTAGAAAGTGATTTCATTCCTTTCTTTGAAATTTTATCTAAGAGTTCATCCACTGTTTCCTTAGCATTTTGTCTTCGATACATTTCTTCCTGATATCGTTTCATTTTTTGTTTTTGCAAATAGCGGCTAATGGAAAAATTAAAATCATATTTGTATTTTGTCTTTGCAAAGAAAAAGATTACTCCCCCGATAAGCCCACCGAGATGCGCCATATGAGCAATATGCGTATCACCATTGAACATCATCATAACCATTAATAAGGGGATAAGAAATTTCATTTTGATAGGAAAAATTCCCCAAAATAAAACTTCACGATTAGGCCATAGAAGTGCAAAAACTACCATGACTCCTAATACTCCTCCTGAAGCTCCGACTACGCTATGCTGATTAATTCCCAGATTATGAACGAGCCAAGTTACGAACCCACCCATAAAAGCGGAAAAAAAATAGAGAATATAAAAGTTCTTTTTTCCCCAGAGCGCTTCAATTTCACAGCCAAAGAACCAGAGATTTAGCATGTTAAAGAGAATATGCCAAAAGCCTCCGTGCAAAAAACTGTAAGAAATTAACTGAAAGATGTAGAAATGGTTGACCATATTTGGATTCAGTGCAAATATACCTTCCAAGATTTTTGCATTGAAGAAATGGTCGGTAAAAGCCTGCAATAAAAAAATTACAGTGTTGCTGATGATAAGAAATTTGACGGCTGGTGTCCAAGTAGGTCCCAACCTCATTTCATAGTTGCGAGAATTTCCCATAGATACCATAGGTTTGAAGCATATATAACTTGTAAAAACTAAATTGGTATTTATAGTGGTTTACTATAAAATTTAATAAGAACGACTAACGTGAAAATAAAACTTTATGGAACAAGAGGCTCAATAGCCTCACCGCTCAGTAATAGTGCTTACCAAGAAAAAGTATTAGAGATTCTTGGGTTATTCGCGGCTAAGCAAATTAAATCTCAAGAAGAAGTGAACAACTTTTTTGATACACTACCAGAATATCTAAAATACACCAGCGGTGGGGATACTACTTGTATATCTGTCACATCGGATGCAGGCAAGGTATTCATGGTGGATTGTGGAACGGGGGCAAGAAATTTGGGTGACGAACTCATTCGCACTGAATTTGGTAAAGGAAAAGGAGTTTTAGAACTTTTTTTCACCCACACTCATTGGGATCATATCCAGGGTTTGCCCTTTTTTAAACCTGTCTATATCCCAGGAAATCAAATCAATTTTCATTCTCCGTACAATGACCTAGAAGCAAGACTCATCCAACAGCAGGTAAAGGAATTTTTCCCAATGCCGTTTCATGGAACTGCTTCAACAAAAAAATTTCGCACAATACAACGTGGCGAGCCTATTACATACGACACGATGACTATAGACTTCTACCCACTAAAACATCCCGGTGGCTCTTACGCATATAAGTTTACTGAAAACGGTAAAACTTTCATCTTTGCTACGGATGCTGAGTTCACTGGGGATGATATGGATTTAATTCGTTCTATGGCACCCTTCTTCAATGGAGCGGACATGCTTGTTTTAGATTGTCAATACACACTAGATGAATCTTTTGCTAAGTTTGATTGGGGGCATACTTCCTACACAATGGCAGTGAATTGTGCTACCATTTGGAACATTAAGACTTTAGTTATGACGCATCATGAGCCCGCTTACAATGATAAAAAAATCTATGAAATCTACGAAGATGCTAAGTTACACAAGACCTATCTAGAAGGTAGTCCTCTTGATATTATTCTTGCTAGAGAAGGATTAGTTTTAGATTTATAGTAAGAGCGTTTAAAGGGGTAATTTCGAATTACCCCTTTACTGAGTTTTCTTTTTAGACTACAATTCGATTGAATCTACTTCTTCTTCTTTGTATGTTTCCTGACCATCTGTTGTTAGAACATAATACAGATTACTCTCAAGAAATATTACCCCTTTGACTTTCTTTCCAGACTTTAAGATTAAGGTCTGTAAACTCTTACCGGTTATTTGCTCGATTCTTTTAAGAAGTGCATCTTCGCTCTTTGCATTTCTTTCCTTTACTGCTCCTGCTACTGTTACGGAATTTCCAGATTCGAGTTTTTGTTTTTCAATCGCAATCAACTCGGCGTATTCTTTAAGCTTTGTTTCTACTTCGCCATTCTTCGTATTCTCTACTTTCAAAGTTCCATTGTCCTTTAAAGACTTTTCGATTACAGGATTTTCTTTTCCTGCAACTTGATTATCTTTGTCAATGGTCGCAACAGCTTTTTGAACTTCTTCATTGCTAAGTTTTGATTGGAGGTTAAGATTGATTTGCTTGATTGATTCACCGAGTCCTGTTTCTTTTAAGATTTTATCTGTTTGTGTTTTTGTCACAGATGTTTTTTGACCGGCTTCAATGATTTGCTCTTGCGCTTCGATTTTTTTATTGATAGTGCTAATCGTTAGACTTTTTTCTTGCACTTCAATAGGAAGCTCTTCTGCTTCTGGAATTCTCACTCTAGAGGCGACCTTACCCTCTGTTACGGAAAGTGTTGTAGAACCATCCTTTGATACATTTACTTCAAACTTTGTTCCTCGAACACCAGCAGTTTGTGTAGGTGTTACAACTTGAAAATTCTCTCCGCTTTTTAGTTTGCCAGAAACATTCACCATCGCTGTTCCAATGCTAACTACAGTGCTTGGAACTTGTTTGCCATTAACCGCAATCGTCTTTAATTGGAAGCTCGATTCTGATTTCATACGCATAACGATGCCAGCATCTGAATCTTTGATTTGAAGATCACAAGCCGAATTCTTACCTGTTTTAACAGATTCATTTTCCAAAATAACATCACCTGTTTTTATCTTCTTTGTTCCACTTTGCACATCTCCAACTACGAATAGAACAACACCGGAGAGTGTCGGTTTACTCACAGTATCCGCAACTTTTCCTTCTTCCTTTTTGCAATTTACTAGCGGCAAAAAGAGAAGATTGATTCCTATCACCAAGCTTACCAATTTCACTTTTTTATGTCCTGCACTTTCCATAATTTTCTCCTTTATCCCTAAGCTACTTTGTTTTAAAATTAATGCTCTTTGTTACCCGCGTTGTTTCAAAATTACCGCCAATGATTGCGCGCTCTTTAGATTCTGTGTCTGTAAAAAAAATTGCATTCGATGGATTCTCTTTGAAATATCCCAAATTCAAAATTCCAAAAGCACCTAACGCACCATTGCCATGATTATAACTACTCCCAAAACAACCGGAAGCTCCAAACGTTGGATAAGATAGACTCCCTCCTTGCACATGGATATAAGGTTGCTTATAAAAAATTCCGGAAGCCCAATGAAAGGGAGAAATAAAACAATCCAGAAACGTTCCCGTTCCAACAAAAATCGTATCTGTGATATAGGTTTGACTCTTGCCGCTAGAATCAACATGTTTTATAATGAACGCGGAACAACCTCCATTTATAATGATACTAATAATTAACAAAGATACTCGAAAAAAATTCATACACATTATCTCTTGTCTCCAATAATTAAAATATAGGACTCAATCCTTACTCTGTTCATCTCGGTATTGAATAAAAAAAGATGTCGCATACTGATGATTTAACGCTACTGAGTCAGATTGAGATTAGTAAAAGACTAACGTCTTTTATGATTCCATTAAATCGAATAGAATGGAATTGTCACTCAAAATAAAATTTTTCGAAGTATACATTAGGATTACCTAATTATATATTGACGATTCTTTCCCATTTCATTTATTGATATGTCATGCATACTGTAAATACATCCATCAAAACGAAATTTCAAATTATTCTATTTCTCATTATTAATTTATCTTTTTATAATTCCCTGTTTGCCGAATCCGTCCGTTTAACGAGTGGTCAGATTTTGGAAGGAAAGATTTTGGAAGACTCGGAAAAGGTCATTGTCATTCAAACGAACAAAGGCACATTTACAGTTCGAAAAACAGATATACTAGAAATGGAACGTCCGGGCTCAAAGGATACAATTGTAAGACCACCCGAAGATAAAAAAATTGGAAAATTGGGATTAGCGTTTATGAGTTTCATTCCCGGATATTCCCCAATGTATCAATCCAAAGAGCATCCCGAGTTTGGAATCCCACTAGCAATGCTGAGTTTAAATTACTTTTATCACTTACTTCAATTTCAATTTAATTCATCAAGACCTGGATTTTTAAACTCAATCGAAATGAAAAATCCTATGGCACTGTATTATAATGTTTTTGTAGCACCCACAATCGTAGGGGAGCAGATGGGGATAATCCCGAAAAACCCCACTAATAATCCGATCAATGATTTTTACACGTACAGCCAAGCACTGACGACATACGTCAATGCAAGAAGCATTCTTTACAACAATAATAGTGATCGTATCGTAGAAGGCAAATTGATGACAGAAGTAGAATATCTAAATGAGAAAAAAAGATATTTAGCTAGCTTTGTTGCGGTGTCTGTATTAAACGGAGCCCTTTCGTATTATCTTCTGAGCAGTGAAGGAAATCTTGGAGCACTCTATAAAACAGAAACCAAGGGAATCAAAACTGTATTCTATGCATTTCCCGCACCGGATGGGGGCATATTTGGTGTAGCCTCTAGATTCTAATCCTCTGAAAATTGCAAGACACCTTCGTAGTAAACAGCAACCCAGGGGATTCTTTTTACAAGAGACTTCAAAGCCTTTTCGCTATAGGATACTTTACTCAGATAAACAACCTTTAGCCGTGGAAATTCCGCCAATGAATCTTCGTATTCATCGTTTATAAGCACATCTTCCAAAACTAAGATCTTTAAATTCTTCATTTTACTTAGATAGCTAATACCTTTTTGAGTAATCTTTGTTCCGCTCAGACTTAAAACTTCTATCGTTTGATTTCCGCGAAAAGATTCTAAGGCAAGGTCTGTGATTTTTGTCCAGGATAAATTCAAAGACTTTAAGCCAGGCAATTTAGTAATATATCGAACTCCTTCATTTCCAATCTCTGTGCCGGCTAACGTTAACACAGTTAATCTTTTTAAGTTCTGAAAGCTATTTAGATCTACTGCCGCAATCTTAGTGTTCCACAAATGAAGTTCGCGCAGATTTTCCATTGTGCCAATTGTTTTCATACCTTCATCAGTAATCTTTAGAGAAGTTAAATCAAGTCGAGAAATTCTAGAATTTTTCAGGGACTTAATGCCGTTATCCGTTACATTGGTTCTGCCAATATCGAGTCTCTCTAGATTATTCAATTTTGCAATCAATAGAAGAGCTGAATCATTGATAAAAGTTCCTTCCATATTTAGACTACGGAGTTGTGGAAATTTTCCAATATAAGCAATTCCATCACTGTTGATAATTGTATTGGCTACACTTAGAAAACTAAGCTTTGGATTATGAATCAATACCAAATCTTCATTTTGTATAAAAGACCCACTCAAATCTAAACTTTGTAAATTCACATACGTATGCAAGGTTGGTAAAATAACGGATATATCTTTCTTGCCACTTAAATTCAGACTTAATACTTTCGCATTGGCTTGTGCAGCTATTTCTTCTTTGGTTAATTCCTGCGCAAATAACTGATTGAAACTAAGAAGAACAGAGAGTATAATTATAATTTGCCACCGATTTGATTTCATTTTACAGTAGGCTCCTTTGTGGCAGAAATTAGATTTTCAAGATCCATTTCTATGGTTCCATAAGCAGTCTCAATCAAGAGAACAGTCTTCGAAATTTTTATTAATTTACCAGATACCGTTTCTCCATTGTTAAATAAAAAAGAACCGGACTCTCCTTCCTTAAAATTCAATTTAGTTTCCGGTGTAATTACTTTCGGTAAACCAGGAAAAAGAATTTCACTAGCGGATAATTTTACTTCTCCTTTGGATGTTTCTAATACAACTTGATCACCTAGATTTTTTAGAATTTTCCCTCGGAACTTCTCTCCACTGGCTAAGTATATAAAGCCGTTTACGAATTTTTCTTCTTTCACTGCGACCATCTTTGAAATATCAACTTTTTCTTTTCCTTTATCTGTTTCAATGACGATCTCTTCTCCAAAGTCTTTTGCGGTAAAATATATTAATCCTAAAATATTTCTTACATAATAGCGATTCCCTGCCTTTTCCATTATTTCTGTATAGATGGATTGCCCACCTGCATAAGAAACAAATCCCTCTGTGAATTGAAGGCGAACTCTTTCTTTCATAAGAGAATCATGCCTTCTTCTTTCTTCATTTACTTTTTGGGGCAAGGCAAAGTTTACCTCTCGCTGTTGTTCTAAAGCGGCTAATTCCCTTGCAATTCTAGCTTGTCGATTCTCTTTTAGATTATGATTGTCGTTTACTGGTTTGATCTGCCATGCGATAGCAGTGAATTTAATTTTTGCATTCTTAAGATCGGATTTGTTTTTAATCTCGGTCTTTCCATTTTGATAAATGATTTCTACAATATCTTTCCTGACTCGAATTTTAACATCTTCTAATATATTCCCATCACTAAACTGAATACTATCTGCAATGAGTGAACTAGAAAATAAAAACACAATAAATACTTTCCATGGATTCATAATTTTAGTATCTCCTATGCCTCTCATAGTAGAAGCATACATTAAAAAGATTACCACCTATGGACACCGAAAGCAACGATAAAAGATACGATATGGTTTTTATCTGCAAGTTATTTGTAACTCTTCTTTTATTGGTGTCCGATGTCTTAACGAGAACAAGACTATTACAAAGCACTTGCGTTTAAAGATGACGAACTAAGTTATCACCACCAAGTTCTTTTATCGGGGGGCTCTCAAGAAACTGAGATTCCCCGATAGAAAACGAAACTCAATTTCTTGTTAAACCCCGCTTATTACAGGCTCTGAAATTGCTTTTGCCGGAAAGCGATCTGTTTCACTCAAAAGTCCCGTTTCTTGAAACTGATCGAGGGTATAGATTTCATACTCATAGCCCTGCTCTGTTAAAAACAACTGGCGGTTTTGTCCAAATCTTTCTTCACTTGTATCACGCGAAATCAAAGAAAAGAAAGTCGCGGTATTATTTCCCTGTTTCGGACGCAAAATACGACCTAGCCGCTGTGCCTCTTCTTGTCTAGAACCAAACGTTCCGGATACCTGAACTGCAATATTAGCATCCGGTAAGTCAATGGAAAAGTTAGCTACCTTACTTACTACAAGCGACTTAATTGCACCAGACCTAAACGCTGTGTAAAGCTCCTGTCTTTCACCTAACGGAGTTTTACCGGTAATGAGAGGAATTTTAAATCTTTCCGCAATGGTTTCTAATTGGTTAATGTATTGACCAATGATTAGAATATGAGATTCTTTATAACGCTCAAGAATCAATTGAATCGCTGTCATCTTTTCTGGATTCTCAGAGGCTAATCGGAATTTTTCGCGGTCATCGGAAATAGAATAACGCAAACGTAAATCTTCATCCATTGGCACACGAATCTCAACACATTTCGCTTCTGCAATCCAGGATTTATTTTCTAATTCTTTCCATGGAACATCATACTTCTTTGGACCAATTAAACTAAATACATCTTCTTCTAGTCCATCTTCTCTTACAAGTGTAGCCGTTAGCCCCAGGCGACGTTTTGCCTGTAATTCAGACGTCATACGAAATACGGGAGCAGGAAGTAAATGCACCTCATCATATACAATCAGTCCCCAGTTGTTTGCACTGAAGATATGAAAGTGAGTGAAGTCAGATCCCTTCCTCTTACGGTGCGTCAAAATGTTGTAAGTCGCAATTGTAATTGGTTTGATTTCTTTTGTTTCGCCGGAGTATTCGCCGATGTCAGATTCGGGTATATCAGTCTTATCCAGGATTTCATTTTTCCACTGACGAATAGAAAGTGTATTGGTTACAAGAATTAAAGTCTCTGCTCCAATGATTTGCATTACACCCATTCCAACAATAGTCTTTCCCGCACCGCAGGGTAATACTACTACTCCGGAGCCGCCTTCATTTCTTCCGCCTGCATGAAACACTTCGATAGAAGCACGTTGGTAATCGCGCATACCAAATTTTCTACCATCGCGGGTAACAGGGCGTAGGTTGAATCCGTATTTGTTTCCTTCATCATATCCTGCTAAATCCTCAACAGGAAATCCAATTTTAATCAAGGCTTGCTTGATATGACCACGGTATTCTTTTTTGACTACGATCTTATCGTTGCCAAGTCGCTCTTGGATGAAAGGTTGCACTGCTCTATGGTTTGCGATTTCTTGTAAGAAACCTTTTTCGTTGGAGATAATAACTAACTCGCCGCTTTCTTCTTTTACTAATTTTACTTTGCCGTAACGGCTAATCTGCTCGCGAATTTCATTTACAACGTTTTTCGGAATCGAATAACGTGCATATTTTTCCATTCCTTCAATAATTAAATCAGCAGACATCGCAGAAGACGCCGCATTCCACAAAGACAAGGGGGAAATTCTATATGTATGTAAATATTCTGGACTTTTTTCTAACTCTGCAAAGCGGGAAATAATTGCTCTACATTCTTCAAATTCAGCATTATCGACCTCTAGCAAAAGGGTCTTATCACTCTGTATAATCAATGGTTTACTCATCTACTTCTCCTTAAAAAGGCACCTACAGCGTGAAAATTATGGCTCAACTGTCAAGCATAAAATATGGGTATTTTTTCGATTTGCATTTTGCCATAGAGTGCAACCTTTTTCATAAGAAGTGAGACATTTAAAAGATTACCACAGATGGACATGCGAAGGCGTAGGTCGCGAATACTTGGAGCGAAGGGGGACTGAACACCGATAAAAGATACGATAGAGTTTGTCTTTAGGTTTGGACTCATTTCGCGTTTTTATTTTTGTCCATGGGTTCCATTATTCAACATAAACATGAGTTGGAGTTTGCTTTCTGGTGCGGATAATAATAATATACTGTCAGCATTAATATTAGGGATACTATCAAAGATAATGAAAAATCGTTTTTTATTATCTTTGATAGTATACTTGAAGTGTATTTGATGTATCTTTGATACGAAGGAGAGTGAAGGGATGATGCCTTCCTTCCAATATTTATACAATCACCTACTGCACTGTCGCTGCAATCAAGGCATGAGTTTGCACCTTATAGCTCTTAGCCTTTCCTCCCATACTATAGGAGTAAGCGCTGACTTTAAATGAAGTTGACTCACCAGGAGCAAGCTTGGATTGATTGCCAAAGCCAATAGCTGAGCCAACGAACTTTTTGTTTTGATCAAATAGACTCAATACAATCTTAGGGTAAGTGATATTATACTCAGTATCATTTTTTAGAATGCCTGTTAAGGAAAATCCTTCTAAGCCGCTTGATTCCTCTTTGAACTTTTCGGAGACGATTTTAAAAGGAGTAAAGTTTCCATAGAATCTAGATTCCGGCTCAAAAAAGATTTCATGACTTCCATATTCAGATGGGAAATTGGCGAGAATACAATTAAACGAAACTTCCTCCTGTGGATAAACAGGTTTATCCGTAAAGCATTGAATTGTATCTAGAAAAGAATTCTTTTTGTCTTTGAGGTTAATAAAGAGTTTGTTCCCGGAGAACGCTACCGAGCCTGTATTTTTTAAGAGTCCAATGAAACGACCAAAGTTTCCGCTTCGAATCAGTTGTAAGTCTTTTACTTCTCCTTTGGGTCTTTCCTGGGATTCAATTGGTTTTAAATCCGAATCAGGTTTTGCGATAGACGAAATTGGCTTCGCATTAGAAACGCCCTCTGTCAAATAGGACACCTTGCTTGAACTCCAGATCTTTCCTGTTTCGGTATCTACAATTCTTGCGAGGATCGTTGTGTATTGACCTTCTCGAATCACAGTTCCTACAACAACTCCCTCAGCAGAAACTAGCTTCCCGATTCTCATGGAGTCGTCTTTTGAGGTAATTCCTGTTTGAGTCATTGATTGCTCTTTTAAAACGCGATCAATTTTACTTCGCTCAATGATTTGGTAGTTTTTTAATTTGACTAGCTCATGTGTCAATCGCTCTACAGCAAGCGTAGGATTGATTTCCTTAGAATTTGCCTCAAAGGGTAGAACAGCAACAGTCTTGCTTTCATTGCTGCTAGAAAGCTCTTCGGCAAGATTTGCATATACATTGCGATTTGTGCTCGCACATTGGATTAGAAAGAGGAAAACGGTTAAAAAAAGAGGTTTCATACTGATTTTAAAGTCCCTAGTTCTAGTTAAAATTTCAAGGAGAAAAATGAATCAGGCTATTGCATCAGGTTTAAGGCAGAAATAGCTCTTTGCAATTTATTTTTCAAAAGAAACCAATATGTTAAAAATTTCTTGACATGCTTTTATTAAATTTATAATCTTCTGAATCTTTGTCCGACCTCGGATAAAAACAACACACAAAATGATAATAAAAGCCAGTTATATAACAAACTACGGGAATTTTAGGATTAAGAACGAAGACAGCCTCCTTGTCCAAGATGAGATTGTGTATGAAAAAAATATGGAGGAGCCTGAAAATAAAATCTTAGAATCTAAAAAAGTAATTCTATGCGTTGCAGATGGAATGGGCGGTCATCTCGGAGGAGAGCTTGCTAGTCGCAGTGTGCTTTCTTTTGTGCGGGATAACTTTATGAAAATCTACAACGCACGCACAATCAAAAAGATTCTTCTAAAATCTAAAAATATTCTAAACACAATAGCCAGCGAAACTCGCTCGTATGGTTTAGGCACTACCGTTTCTGGAATGCTTCTAAAGGACAAAAAAGGAATTATATTTAATTGCGGAGACAGCCGTGTTTACCGCGTGCAAAAAATGTATCTTGAGCGGCTAACAATAGATCACTCCGTTGTCCAAGCTATGTATAATTCCGGTTTAATTGATGAAGAAGAAATGAGGACTCATCCAAATAAAAATCTTTTGACCTCAGCGATTATTGGTGATTATTCACAGAATCATCCAGTCATTGCAATGAAAGAAATTGCTATCAAAGAAGGAGACCAGTTTTTTATTTGCACAGATGGTCTCTGGGAGAGTATGAGTGTAGAGGAGCTAACAGAATTATTCTTCTCTTGCGAAAATCAAGACGAGAGAGCCTTAAAACTAAATCAACTCTCTCTTCACAACGGCGGGAAAGATAATATCACGATGATACTCTTTGAGATATTGGAGCTTTGAAAAAGGGATTTTTATTTCAAGACAAGTTCACGAAATTTTCCAAGTAGAAAATCAAGTTTAGTCGGATCCCCTGCTGCTTGGAATTTTTTATCCTTTATTTTTATTGCATACCAATCGGATTCAGAAATTTCTTTTGAATCAGGAAGCATTTCCAAATTTTCAAAACTTGTATCAAGCAAATCAATTCGAACACTCCATCCAGGATTATCGAGAGTCTGAATGGAAATACCGTATGTATGCTCCCAGTCCCCGTTGCATTCTTTCCTATACCAACTAGAAAGCCAGTCAACATTATTCAGAGTTGAGTCTTTTATTTCTTTTGGGGATTTCGTTATCGTTTGCATTTCTTATCTCTCCTGGAATATTACTCTCATGCACATGCGGCGTAGGAATATTCTCTTCGGTAACTTTATTGTAATGAGTGCCACCATACAAATCAACTCTTTTTATTTCGTCGAAACCTTTAGGATTCAACTTATTTTTCATATACGTCGCATACTTTAGAATCCTTCCAATCAAATCCTCTAAGAATGTAGTGTGATCGTCCTCTGCCTGATTATCAGGTTTTAATTTATTGAGTTTTGCCATTATTAGATAATGATAAAATCACTATTTTTTTGAATAGTATTTTTATTTTCAAAATCAATGTTTTACTTCTTCTCTGATTCTTTTGTTCTTTTGAAGTATTCTTTTATTTTTGCAGTCGGCTCAGACACTGAATACGTTTCCTTTCTAAAATCCTTCCATTTTTTACAATGCGAATTAGAACCTGAATGATCGCAAGATTCGTCATCGCATACGCTACCCACGCTAATTTCCCTTTTTATAAAAGTTTTAGATTTAAAAACATAAATAAAAGATATGTCAACTCCCCCTTGACTACAATTATCGCCTTCCCCTCCATCATATCCAAATCTTACAATTTCTTCATCCATATAATCCATTGTTCCGATTTGATCAATATCTAAATCAGTAAAAACGATATTATCCTTATCATCTAAAATAATGTTTATACAAGTTGAAGACATATAGAAATTACAATGGTCTCTATCTGAATATTTTTCGGGCATAAATGTATAAACAGTAAATCTAGAATTTGATTTCTTTTGATTAAATTGAATTCGGGACGTATCCCAGTTTTTATCAATTTGATATTTATATGAGAAACCATATTCTTTTTGTTTTTCGGACAATTTCCTCTTAACAAACTGAAACACCTTATCAAACCGCGCAAACTCTCTCTTATCCAGAAAATACCCATCAAACGCATAACCGGTCTTATCCTTCCACTTGACTTCCGCCCATTCACCAGAAGTATAAGCATCTAGAGAAAGTGCAATTCCGGTTTTGCGAAGTATCTCAACTTCTGATCCATATGGAAGCGCAATAATATTCTTGGATTTTAAATCAGGTGCTTCTCTAAGCCTAAGCCCTGCTGCGGCAAATACATATTTGACTTTGTTTGGTTGGGTTAGAGTTATAGGTTCTTTTGTTGGTTGATTACAGTGAATGGAAAAGCAAAAGACTAAAATGATTTTGAAAAAATCCATATCACTAAAAGTAAACTTAATACAATAGCCCCAAAGGGGCGCAATACCTTCCTCCGTAGCCTGCAAGGGCTACGGAGTGTATTCCGTTAACGCCCCTCTACATGTAACAACTTAGTAAACTTCACAATAATTCTAACGACAACATAAAATACAATTCCAGATATAGCAGCGTATATCTGAATTGGTTTTAGAAATCCAGGAAAGCCTTGTTCGAATAAAGCAGGCTCGTTGAAGTATACAATCATAATATCGTAGAGAACAAACATGAGGATAATGCCAAATAGACTCGGATACTCGCGTTTTAAAATATTACGAACGGAAAAACTCACTTCTGGTTTTTTATATTCCGAAAATCTAGGAATCAGTGCAGGAGTGCGATTTGCCCACTGTAAGTATTTGGCAGCAAACTTACCGCGAAGGAATTGTTCTTCAGTGAACATGATTCTCTCGTAATAAAACCAATAGATAAAAAAGAAAATCAAAACAAAAGAAAGACTTTTTGTGAGCAGTGCAATTCCTGCAAACATGAAAAAATTTCCTACGTATAGCGGGTGACGTATGAGAGAATAGATTCCGGTTTGGTTTACAGTCTCTGCTACTTGCTTTGTGGTATTACGACCGGAAGTTTTTTCAGGCGCATAACCGATTGTAAAACAACGAATAAAAAGTCCAAATAGACTCACCAAAAAACAAACACCTAAATAAATCAAATGTTGATTGTAATCGCTATTCGGATAACGATAAAACGGAATAAAGAAAAAAGATAAAACCAAAATCACCGAAGGCACATAAGACCTCCAACGAAATAAAAATGCACCCTGCTTTTCAAACTCTTCAATTAATGCCATGCTTAACCTTCTGTAAATGTAATTATTGAATTGGGGAAATAGCAATTCAACTGTCATCCCCGAAATTCCACCCTTTCGCTTTGCTCACACGACCGCCAAGCGAAGTCGGGGATCTGTTGAAGTTGAGATTCCCGACAAAAAAACTCGGGAATGACAATCTGATTCCCATAATTGTTCAATGGTAAATTAGATAAATCAAATCCAACTTATTATTAAAAATTTCTTGTTCTATATGATAAATTCTGTAGGCTTGCTTTATGTCAACCGAATCATTTATTCCCCCAATACACAATTACCCTCTTATGTGGTTTATGGATAGTGCGCTTAAAACCCTTATGAAAGGTATCAACAACGTCGATGAAATTGTTATTACTGAGCATGATAAGGAAATGCTTAAGAAATTCAAAGACGAGCGATTAATTTACATTTCCAATCACCCTTCGACCAAAGAGCCTCCGATTTCCTATCTGGTTGGAAATTATATGTATTCCCGATTTCATTATATGGCTTCTCGCGAAGTATTTGATTGGGGCAACGGCGCCGTCGGAAATCTAATTCGAAATATGGGAGGTTTTTCTGTCATAGCCGGAGCTTCGGATAGAGAATCATTAAAAACTACAAGAGCAATTCTTTCGAAACCCGGTGGCAAACTTGTATTATTCCCCGAAGGTGAACCAACTGGAGCGGAGAATGACAATTTACTCCCGTTTCAAGCTGGAGTCTCACAACTTGGATTTTGGGGATACGAAGATGCTATTAAGTTGGATTCTTCTGCTGACATAACAGTATTACCGGCTTTTGTAAAATATAGATTGAATGGAACTAAAGAAGAAATTCGTCGTGATGTAGACAAATCTCTTGCGATTATGGAAAAGCGTTTAGGTATTTCCAAACAGGGCAAAGACATTGTGCATAGGCTTCTTTCTATCGGCAAACGCCTAGTAGAGCGCGCGGAAAAACAATTTGCGATTGCCCCTGACGAAAAGCAAACTTTCGATTACCGCATTGGTCGGCTAAGACATCGTATCCTCGACACTGTAGCAGATACTGTCGGATTAAAAAAATACAACAAAGAAGACCATGCCATTGATAAACTCAGAAAAATTCTATCTACATTTGAAATGGTATTTGTAGGAGTTCCGGATCCCAAGGGAGAACTCCCTTCTCTGAACAAAGCAAAATGGGGACGCAAGTATTGTCAGCGTGCCTATGATTTTATTTCGATTAAGACAGACTATCTGACAAGTCTTCCATCAGCTGAAAGAATTTACGAATGGATCTATCGATTTGAAAGCGAACTCATTGGCTACACAATTCAACGCCCACAAAAGGCATACGTGCATTTTGCGCCAGCGTTTAAGATTTCAGAATACTATGGAGCTTACAAGAAAGACAAAAAAGGAACCGTTGAAAATCTCACGACTAGACTCCGTGACGAAATTCAAAAATTACTCGACAGAGAAGTGCAACTCTCCGAAAGACTCTTTCCGGAGAATTATATATTTTAGCCAATCATTTCAAAGATTACCACCGATGCACACTGATAACGGAGACGATTTGATTGAATCCGTAACATTTTTTATCGTATTTTCTATCGTTCTTTTATCTGTGTCCATCGGTGGTAATCAGTCTCGTATTTGTGGGTAAAGTTATGGAAGAGTCGGGAAGTTAGGTAGGTGCTCAAGAAAGAATACATCGTATTTGCCGCTTTTGTCTTAGTCAATGCAATGCTTGCTATGAATTGCTTTACCGCGTCGCTCTGGTATAAAGTAGAAAAGCAAGAGAAACAAAATCTGAAAACTCAATATAGCTCTGAAGAGATGGACGTTAGGCGAGATTGGAATGAAAATTTCGAAAGTTTAAATTCAGAGAATCCTATCAAGTCACCTGATATCAATTTACATTGGACTTTAAACGATTCATATTCTAAAAATAACCTTATAAAACTAGTATCTAAATCCTTTCGAAATGCAATATGCATTGTAGTGAATCAAAAAAAGGATAAATATGTAGATCCAAATATAAGTATTTGTTCTGTTTGGAATGATCCTTCCAATTCGATTCATGCAATTTCTAGAGAAATTTCAGAAAAAGAAATTGAGACTAGGATCGATCAAATAGATGAAATTATTTTAAATCCTAAGTATGCAGATAATATTGTTTTGCTACTAAAGGACGAAACCTATTTAGTAATCAATGCTACAAAGTTTTATCCAGAAGAAAATTCATGGGAATTGATTACTACACCGAATGACTATATTACAGATTTTTTAAATAACTCAAAAGAAAAATTAATTCGAAAAAAAATAAATACAATCGTTCGAGTAAATTATAAAACTTATGAAAAGAGTTATATATTTTTTCTTTCAGTAGACAAAGAAAAAAGTAGAGTCGTAATCTTGGAATGGGAAAGCATTTATGATTCAAAGAAAGATACGAAGTTTATCCCGCTTTCGCTTTTATATCCTGCCACAGTGGTAATGGATATTTTTCTATTGCCACTTGGTGCAATTCTTTTTTGGACAGGCATTCTTGAATTTCGAATAAACCCTTAGTAACTATTTACCCAGATACTCTTCTCTATTTTTCTCCGGTAATCTCTCTATTGCATAACGAAGCATAACCCGCGGCATTTTCTTAACGTGCTTATCTAAAAAACGTTCTAGCAATTTAACATCCACTCGTTTTCCCATCTCGCGAAGCATCCAACCGACTGCTTTGTGAATTAAATCTTCCTTATCCGCAAGTAAGATTTCAGATATTTGAATTGTATCTTCCGATTCTCCATTCTGTAAAAATACAAATGTAGAGATAATAGCATTTCGCCGCTCCCAGAGATTTTTAGACTTCACAAGTTTGTAAAGAATCGCGCGGTCTTTATCTAATAAATAAGAGCCTAGAATCGTTCTAGATGCCTCATCGACTAAGTCCCAATTATTTACATATCGTAAATGCTTTAGATAAAACTCATAGATTTGCTTTTTTAGTTTTTCGTCTGCCTTTTTATTGTGAAATTTACGACCAAGAATGAGTAAACAAAGAAGTCTTTCTTCATGAATCTCCGAGTGGATTAATTCCGTTAGCTCCTTAAATTCAAGTGTTTCAAATTCCTTTGCAACTTTTCTTAAGTTAGGAACTGTAATTCCAATAAAGACATCGCCTTCTCCATACTCGCCGCTACCGGTTTTAAAATATCCCTGGAGAAATTTTGCCTTTGTAGGATTAGATATTTTTTTAAGTTGAGATTTTAGTTTTTCCATTACTGACCGCTTTTACTTCTTTTCTCTACGCCTCAGTGTCTCTGTGGCAATCCCTAATTATCCACAAACAACGCAGCGACTCTTTCCAACTCCGCTTGCACTTTAGGCGTTGACGGCAAATGACCTGAAATTGCCTGTTGCAAAAATTCAATTCCCTTCGGTGATTCTTCAAAGCGCGGAACAAGATGAAAATGCAAATGCGGCACTGCTTCGGAAATAGTAATCGTATAAAGCTTCACCGGTTTAAAATGTTTGTAAATCCATTCGGTAGCAAGCTTCATGCATTCGCCTAGTTGCATAAACTCTCCGTGAATCAAATCATTGTAAGCCTCTACATGACGCTTAGGCTCAATGTATAAATACCCGGGAGCATTCTTAGAAAGCTCAGAATGTCTAACAACAAAGTGAAATGTCTCACCGATTACCATCGGAATCGTCTTTGAATGATGAATATCACATATTTTACAGTTCATAGTTTTAATCCTTTTTTCTATTTAATAAATACACAGCGGATATGGCTAGTAATCCGCCGATAATGGTTGTCCACTGAGGGGTTTCTCCGAGTAAGCCCCAACTACTAAGCATAGCACTTGCGGGAACTAGAAATATAAATGAGCTAGCTTTCGCCGAACCAAGTCTTGAGGAAGCAATAAAATAAACCGTTGTTCCAAACGAAGTAGAAATGGAGCCTAAATAGAATATATTAATCCAAAAATTGGAATCAAATGAAAGCGGAGCCAACCAATCATAGGGAAGCGCCAAACAAAAAGAAACCACTGTCCCAATTCCATAGAGATATAAGCTATAAGTAATCGGAGAAACATAACTCTTTGACTTTGCGGTGACAATAGACAATACAGCCCAAGTAAATGAGGCTAATATAAAGTAAACGTTACCACCGGAGAGCAACATAGAAAGTGACATTCCCCAAACTTTTAGAATTACAAGTCCACCCGCAAGTCCGAGCGCCAAACCGATGTATTCCCACAAATGCAATTTATATTTGTATAACAGAGCAACCAAAAAGAAATTGATAATTGGATTTAATGTAGTCACGAAAACTCCGCCTGCTCCTGAAAGTCCAGTTCGTAAGCCAATAAAAAAAAGCGCGTTGTAGATTAGCATCACAAACGCTCCACCAATCGCATATGGAATTCCTTTCTTTGGAATTCGAAAGCTATCTTTCGTAATCCAGAGGACAGGAATTAGAGATACAAATGTAACAAGAAGTCTCCAAAATAAAATTACTTCTAAGTTTGTGTAATTCGTAATCATCTTGGCAGACGCCCAACTCACACCCCAAATGACCATCGCGAATATTACTACATAAATTAAATTCAAGTTTAGCCTAGCCTTTCATTCCAGTTTTAAAAATTAACTGAAATTGAAAATCTAAAATTCTTGCCAAGATACATGCATTTTTTAAATTACTTTTAGAATGGAAAACGAAGAAATAGAAGAGATAAAACCAATCCGAAAGAATTTATTTTCTATTCACAAACTCGCCTATGCGCGCGGGGACAGACCACAGGTAGAATGCATTCTCTGTGGGGTAACCGAAAAAAATCCAGATGTCCCCAACCTCACGATTCACGAATCAACTCACTGCATTGTTTCTATAAATTTATTTCCCTACAATCCGGGGCATATCATCATTTTCCCCAAACGTCATACAATCGTCATCACAGACCTAAGCGACGAAGAAGTTTTAGACATGCACAAAATGCGAGTAAAAGCAATCCAAACTATTTCCAAAGCCTGGCGTGCTCAAGGATTTAACGTAGGATACAACCTTGGAAAAAACAGCGGCGGCTCGATTCCGCATATCCACGAACACATCGTCCCACGCTTCATCAACGAAGTCGGATTTTTAGATGTATTAGACAATACACGCATAGTAATTTACGATCCCTACCAAATGCTCGAAGAAATTCGTAGACTCTGGAACAGCGATTAAGATTGGGAATTGCGGCGCGGGAATTAAAATTAATGCGTGAAATGGTTTGAAACCGTTCCGTACATTTTGCAATCGCCGCCGCGCTCGCCTTCCTGAGTGTGGATGATGAAGATTATCCACACTCATCCAGTTGATCGCTAACGCTAGCATTAAGAAAAAAGATTTTTACAAATCCAAAATAGGAAAAAAAAATGCATCAAGAGATAATCAAAAAGCAGACAATGTGGCGAGTTCGAATTCTAACAGCAACTTGGTTTTCCTATGCGGGATTTTATTTTTGTAGAAAGAATTTTGCAATCGCAAAGTCTTCTATTCAAGAATCTCTCGCCATCACAAGCTCAGACCTCGCCCATATTTATACAGCTTATCTAATTGCTTACATGCTCGGGCAGTTTACAATGAGTATCCTCGGACCGAAAGTGGCAACTAGAATATTGCTATTAACCGGTATGGGAATTTCGATTGCCTGTAATATTATTTTCGGATTTTCTTATTTGCTCGGACCTGCGGGTTATTGGCCTTTTCTTCTATTTATGATTATAAACGGTTTTGCCCAAGCAGCGGGATGGCCTGGAAATGTAGGAGTATTGAGCAACTGGCTTCCACAAGGAGAGCGCGGGCGGATAATGGCTGTTTGGGCTACGTCGTATCAACTCGGAAGTATTCTTGCAAAAGTATTTGCAGCTTTTTTACTCGGTTATCTAGGAGTCATCTGGTCTTTTTGGGGAGCCTCCGCGGTTTTATTTGGAGTGTGGATTTTATTTTATTTCTTAGAAAGAGACAACCCCGAAGATGTTGGGCTTGATCCTATCATCGAAGAAGTAGAAGTTCCAGTTGAGACAAGCACACACCACGAATCCTTTTTAAAAGGGTGGAATAATAATGTTCTCCTCTCTGTTTTTTTCATGGGCTGTGTGTATTTCGTATTCAAATTTTTACGTTATTCGCTAGATAGTTGGGCACCTATGGCAATCGAAAAATTATTTCACCAAACAAAAGAACATTCTGGTTATATTTCAACTCTATTTGATTGGATTGGATTTACAGGAGTCGTCGTTGCTGGTTGGGTGTCTGACAAATACTTTCACGGCAAACGACACCAAACCATTTTCATCATGACCTGTGGAATGTTTGTCGCCTTCTGCCTAATTGCATTCATCGGAGTCAAGAGCGTATGGGCGTTTGCCGCTTGCCTCGCCTTCTGTGGATTCATGCTAATGGGTCCGGACTCTCTTCTTGCGGGTGTGGGAGCAATCGATGTAGGTGGACGAAAAATGGCAATCGTCGCAGCAGGAATTATCAATGGACTAGGCTCTATAGGACCAATCTTCCAAGAAGAAGTAATCGGTTGGATTCTAGATAGATACGAATTTCATTTTTCCTTTTACATGATGATAGGAATTTGTGCGCTAGGAATTCTAGGCAGCGGCTACTTAAGTTATCGATCCAGACACGGAAGTTCTAACTTATAAATTAA
Source organism: Leptospiraceae bacterium (assembly GCA_016708435.1). NCBI lineage: Bacteria > Pseudomonadati > Spirochaetota > Leptospiria > Leptospirales > Leptospiraceae > Leptospiraceae bacterium. Next base: position 146,007 of record JADJFV010000032.1, read on the forward strand.
AATTAATGTTGTCGTAATCATCAAAAGAAATTTAAGTTACTAAATGACAAAACAGGCGAAAGGCAATACTAAGTTTCTACCCAAAGGATTGGAAATTCTTCACGAAGATAGAGATATACTCGTGGTCAACAAACCGAGCGGATTACTCACAATAGCCACAGAATCAGAGAAAGCAAAGACCGCCTACGCATCCCTCACCGACTATGTAAAAAAAGGAAATTTCAAATCCAAGAATCGTATTTTTATTGTTCACAGACTAGATCGTGATACCTCCGGCATACTCGTATTTGCCAAAACAGAGTCAGCAAAATTAAATTTACAGGACAATTGGGATACAACGAGTAAAAAATACGTTGCCGTTACCCACGGACGCTGGGAAAAATTGGAAGGAACAATCAGTTCCTACTTAACTGAAAACAAAGCACTACTGGTCTATTCCACAAAAGACCAGTCAATCGGAAAACTATCGCATACTCAGTATAAAGTATTAAAGGATACTACCAATTATTCGCTAGTCGAAATCAATCTATTAACCGGAAGAAAAAACCAAATCCGCGTTCATTTTGCAGACGAGCATCACCCCATCGTAGGCGATCTAAAATACGGCGATGACAAAAAGAAATACCTGCGACTTGCTCTTCATTCTCTTTCTATTCGCTTCAAACATCCATTCAGCGGAAATGAAATCTTCTTTGAAACTACAATCCCAACTTTCCTTTCTGATCTTGTCGGAGGATATGGGGGTTAATGGTTAATTGTTAATGCGGAATGGTTAATTGGGAATTTTGAATTAGGACGTTTCTTGTCATCCCCGAAATTTTATCGGGGATCTCAACTTATTTGCATATCCTGTTCATTAATTGAAAAATTATTTTTTGTGGAAATGGGTTTTTAATTGTTCTATATCGATAATCACGATAATAATACGTTCCACCCCAATTTGTAAAAGGAGCAAGTATTAGAATTCCTAGAAAAAATTTAAGAAATCGAATTTCAAAACGAGTTGGTTTACTTCTTATCCATAGCGGATCATGCTGATAGCCAAACGTCAAAAGTAAGGACTTGAGATTCTTTTGGTCTAAAAGAAAAACCTTCATTCAAAGCAATATCAATCGAAGCATAATATTCACCTTCTTTTATCAGTGTCCACTCCGCCCTTCGCTCCAAGTATTCGCGACCAACGCCTTCGCATGGTAATCTGTTTCTTAATCCAAAAAAGCATTTATTTTTTAACATGCAATTAGAACACTGTATGTATGAAACAAAAATCTGTTAGTTTAAAAGAAGGCTATGTAGTCTCGAGAGAATTAGAAGAAGCACTTCTAGTAGCAGAGGTTACAGGTAGACCACTTCTTATCAAAGGCGAACCCGGAACCGGCAAAACGCTGTTAGCCGAGCATATTTCTAAGACGCGCAATCTTCCCATTTTTAAATGGCATGTTAAGTCTACGAGTCTTGCAAAGGATGGACTTTATTTTTATGATGCAGTGTCTCGCTTAAATGACTCCCGTTTTAACGAAGGAAAAGATAGAGACAAAGTTCACAATATTGAAAATTACATTCGCATGGGACCACTCGGACTTGCCTTTGAGTCAAGTGTTCCGTCTATCGTTCTAATCGATGAGATTGATAAAGCAGATATAGAATTTCCCAATGATTTATTGCTTGAACTCGACCAAATGGAATTTGTAGTCATCGAAACTAACCGAGTTGTAAAAGCAAAACAGCGTCCCCTTACGATTATTACATCAAACAATGAGCGCGAACTTCCAGATGCATTTTTACGTCGTTGTATATTTCATTATATTGAATTTCCATCAAAAGAACTCATGGAGCAGATAATCCGTGTTCACCTCCCGGACATTGACTCAACTCTCATTCAAACTGCCATGAAAACATTTTACAAGATTCGCCGTATGGAAGATATGAAGAAAAAACCTTCTACGAGTGAATTACTTGATTGGATTCAAATTCTTCTCTACCAAGGAGCAAACTTAAATCCAATGGATAAAATTCCATTTCTCGGCGCACTTGTTAAAAACGAAGAAGACTTATTGCAATACGCCGGTCAATTGCATGTTCCGCCTAAGGAGTAGCTAATCTGTGTTTACCCAATTCTTCTACAGGCTAAAGAATAGAAAAATTCCAGTCTCAACGGCGGAGTTGATTGATTTACTAAAAGCGATTTCTTATTTCTCTGAGAAGCGTGGCTCGCTTTCGGTGAATGAATTTTACTCTATTTCACGCAATTGCCTCGTCAAAGATGTAAAATACTACGATGACTTTGATTTGATCTTTGCAGAAGTCTTTAAGGGGCAAATTGGAGAGACTAACGAGATGAAGCCTCTCATCGAAGAATGGCTCAAAAAAGCAATCGAAAGAGAAATTCCACAAGAGCAAAAAAACGCCGCAGTTAAACTAGATTACGAAGAAGTTTTAAAAAAATTAAAAGAAAGATTAGAAGAACAAAAAGAGCGCCACGATGGCGGAAATAAATGGGTCGGCACAAAGGGAACATCAGCCTTCGGTAACTCTGGATTTAACCCCAATGGAGTCAGGGCAGGCGGAGATTCTAGCGGCAAAACAGCATTTGACGTAATCGATGAAAGACGATTTAAAGACTACCGCACCGATGAAACTCTCAATGTGAGGCAAATCAAAGTTGCCCTCAAGAAATTACGCTATCTCAAAAAAGAAGGACGATTGGAATTTTCCATTCAAAAGACAATCGACAAGACCTCCGAGAATGGCGGCGAATTGGAATTAGTCCACGAGAGGTCTCGTAAAAATGATTTAAAGCTTTTACTTCTCATGGATGTTGGAGGAAGTATGAGTCCTCATGCTGCTCGTGTGAGTAAACTTTTTAGCGCGAGTCATCAACTCAATCACTTCAAAGAATTTCACTATTACTACTTTCATAATATTATTTACGATGCGGTATTTACAGATGCAAGTATGTCTAAGAAAATTTCTATTTCAAAACTCACAAAAAAATTTCGTCCCGATACAAAAGTGATTTATGTCGGTGATGCTTCCATGCATCCGTATGAGCTTTTTAATAAGACAGGGATGTATGATTATTACGGTTATGGATATTTAAAAAACACAAAGCAAGATGTAAAATTAAAAACAGGACTCCAAAGACTTCGTGATCTAACAGAATACTTTCAAGATTCAGTCTGGCTGAATCCCGACGATAGACGTTATTGGCATCACGAAACCATTGAGGCTATTTGGGATTTAGTGCCAATGTTTTTTTTGAGCATCGATGGATTACAACGAGCAGTGAAGAAATTACTCGGCAAATAACTAAAAATCATTGACTTGTCTTACTTGAAAAATACTCTCTAATGAAAATCAAATCTAGGAGTGTTTTTATGAAACAATTTTCCATTTTATTCTTACTCGTTAGCTTTCTACTTTCAACAGGTGTATGGAGTTTCTCAGATTCTCAAATTAAGGAATCCAATCTAAATACTGTAAAAAGAAAAAAAGAAAAAACCAGATAAAGCCTGCCCCAAAAAAGAAAAAGGAAGAAAAGGCTGAGGAAAAATCCGAAGAAGAGGATGATGAAACAACGAAAGGATTTGGCGGAAATAAATACAAGTTCGATAAGAATAAAGACGATAAAGGCAACAAATAGTGTCTATCAAAAAAATAAAAAGGTTTAATATGTTTTTCAAGTTCTCTATAAACGTTTTTTTTTCTAGTTTGAGAAAGGATAATCCTGTTAAACCTCTCACGGTTTACCAACTTATTTTCCTTTTTCTATTTACGCATAATTCCATTTTTCCGCAAAAGACAGTCACAGGGGATGAATCAAATCCGAACGGATTTAAGATTGAGCATTTTGCCATACTAGATGCATCCGAAGATCACTTTGATATGGCAATCTCTGGGAGAGATGAAGAAGAGCTTTGTCGTATTATTAAAGGCTTAGATAAACAAAATAGTTTTAAGATTAAAATCGGAGGAGTCAAAACAGAAATTTTTAAAGGAAGTCTGTACACTGGGGTAGAGTCAACCGTTCAGGGATTTTATTTTAATGCCTATGCCACTATACCACCTAACGCACAAACAAAGCTTGAATTGTTTCTTTATAAGAATGGTAAAGAAGAAAAACTAGATGAGGCTACTGTCATTATACCAGCTACATCAGGTCAAGACAAACAACCTAGCATTACGAAATTAAAACCAAGTGGAGGTGTTGTAGGTGATACGATTGTAATCGTAGGAAAAAACTTTGGAAGAGACATTGATAAAATTGACATATATTTACATGACCCATCTCTCGATGAAAAGAAAGCTTTTAATGTAACTAAAGCTGATTCCTCTGAATCCAAAGAGGTAAAACCATGTCTCGAAACTTATGTAGAAGATGTAAAAATGCCTTCCCAATACAATACGATGCTTACAAAACTCTCACCGGCGACTCTCTCCCAACCGGATGCTAAGACAGGCTTACAAGAATTATCCTTTAGCATTCCTGAAAACATGGATAAGTTTGCAAATGAGAATTTTATTCGAAGAAATTTAAAAATCCGAATCAATGTAAATGGACGTAATAGCCATTTCGCGACAATTACTTTGCTTCCAGAAAATTGGAATGTAAAAATCCTTCTGTTTACTCTTTTTACAACTCTTGCTACGCTTGGTTTAGTTTCCCTCATTCTAGGTAGATGGAATATAATTCCCAATATACTTTTAGATGTAGAGACTAACACTTATAGCCTCTCGCGCTTCCAAGCCTTTGCATGGACAATCGTTCTACTTGGAAGTTATTTTTATATTGCTATCTGTACTGGTTTAGTTTTGCGAGATGGAATTATTCCTGACTTCAATCCATCACTCATCGGGTTAATGAGTATTAGCTACACTGGTCTTATTTCCTCCCACTTTCTAGGAAAGAAAAATCCAAAGAATGAAATCACAGACCAACCTCCCGAACTAAGTAATTTATTTTCCTCCGGCGGTATAGTAGATATTTCAAGACTACAGCTTTTGTTTTTTACGCTCGTTGCCATCGCGGTTTACATCTATAATCTGGCAATTGACAATACGCTAAACGGGCTTCCTGATATTCCACCAACTCTTCACGGGCTACTCCTGACTAGCCAGGGAAGTTATATTGGGGGAAAACTTTTTGGTGATAAGATAGCGGTGAATCGAATTTTTCCTAACATATTTAGCCTAACTGATAAAGAAGTCGAATTTAACATGGTCGGCGGTGGATTCGTCGATGGAATCAAAGTCATGCTAGAAGGTTCTGACAAACCACCAGTGACCGCAATATTCTCAAGTCCATCTAGCATTAGCTGCAAGCTACACACAGACGAAATTCCAGGACTAAAAAATCTAATTCTCATTCCCCCTTCCGGCACTAGCATTACGCTAAAAAGAGTTCTCGAATTTACGCAAGACATTCCAATGAGTATCGAAGACTCGGATAAAAATGAAACGGATTCAAAACCAAAGAAAAAATCAAAAACGTAAGGAGTTTACATGAAAACGAAACTGATTATTTTACCATTGTGCATTTTTTTTCTAAATGCATCCCTATTTGCCTTTAACCGCATAGCAGAGGAAGAATCAATTCCAATGCAAAAAACGAAAGAGAATAAAAAGAAGTCAGAGGCAGATAATAAAGATGTTAAAGATACTGATTCTGACACAAACGATAAATCTTTAAAAGATAAAATCAAAGAAAAAATCAAAGAAAAAACAAAAAAAGATAAAAAGGAAGGGGGACGGTTTGGAGACAAAAGGTTTTAAATTTACGAAATACATCTATCTATATCTAGCCTGTGTCTTTCTACCAGCGATTGCATTTGCCCAAACCAAAACAGAAGTAAATGCAGTTAATTCTGAGTATTCCATTGAGTATATAGACTCTCTTGATTTATCTAAGGGCGACTATCGCATGGCTATTCGAGGGGATAATCCTGATAAGATGCTAGAAATTCTAAAAGGAAGAACTGATTCAGATTTTCATGTAGAAATTGCAGGAGTAAAAACGCAAATCTATCCAGGCTCTGTTTACCAAGAACGAAAAAATCTTGTCGAGTTTTACTTAAATGCTTACGACAAAATTCCCTCCGGGAAAGTGCAAGTAAAACTTTTCTTTAGTGAACCCTCTAAGAAAAATAGACTCTTAGATGAAACTCTTTTTCCAATGCCCGAAAATTTCGAGGAAGACAAACAGCCGTTAATCACTGGACTTTCTCCAATGGGGGGAGTTATCGGGGACACGATTACAATGTCTGGAAAAAATTTTGGTTCGAATGTAGATAAAATTGATATTTATTTTTATGATTTAGATGATAACACAATTGATATGGAATTGCCAGCCGATCTAGACGTTAGTGACTATCAACCAATCGAATACATGCAGATGAGAGCCAAGACTTCTCCATTTTATATTTCTACAACTCTCGATGGAGTGCAACATGTAAATTTTACTATTCCAACGACACCGTATTTAAAAGAACTTGCTGACAAAGCTTTTTTTCGTAAAAGTATTCGACTTAAAGTTTTCGTTGATGGCAGACCGAGTTCTTTTATGAAAGTGACGATCCTTCCTAAGAACTGGAATAAGAAAGTAATCGCACTGGCAATCGTAGTTACAGTTATAGGTCTTGCTTTTATTTCCCTTCTCATCGGCAAATGGAACTTTGTCCCTTATGTGCTGCTAGATAAAAATACAAATACTTATAGCCTCTCTCGTTTTCAAGCTTTCACGTGGACTGTAGTATTGACGGGAAGCTATTTTTATATTGCAATTGCGTTTGGAATTCTTTTACAAAATGGGAAAATTCCAGAGTTCAATCCATCTCTCGTCGGGTTAATGAGTATTAGCTATACGGGGTTCATAGCCTCTCATTTTTTAAATAAAAAAAATCCGAAGAATGCGATATCTGATACTCCGCCCGCACTCAGCGACTTATTCATGGAGAATGGGGTAATAGATATTACTCGCTTACAGCTTTTATTGTTCACAGTCGTTGCTGTAGTCGTGTATCTTTACAATCTTTATTTAAACAACACCCTCAATGGATTACCTGATATTCCGGCTACACTTCATGGACTTCTGGTATCTAGCCAAACTGGTTACATCGGTGGAAAGGTGTTCGGTGATAAGATAGCGGTTAATAGAATTCTTCCCCGAAAAATTTCCATTTCCGAGAAAGTAATTGATTTGCACTTGATTGGTGCTGGTTTCGTCGATGGAATGAAATTAATGATAGAAGGTTCCCATTCCGATCCAGTTCTCGTTCAGTATTCAAGCCCTTCCACTATCAGTTGCTCTGTTCCAATGGAACAAGAAATTGGCAATAAGAATCTTGTCATTATCCCTCCCTCTGGATCCACAATGGTTATACCAAATGCTATTGAAATTGTAGAAGGAACTGTAGCGGCTACAGAAGATTTGCCACCAGAGCCAGAAGTCGTAGCGAATGGCAATAAGAAAAAGAAAAATTAAATGAAATTTGTATTAGATTTACAGGAATAAGAATGAGTAAAAGCAACGAAGAATGGGGAAGTAGAATTGGAATTATTTTAGTAGTCGCCAGTGGAGCCATTGGGCTTGGGAATTTTTTACGATTTCCGGGACAGGCTGCCAAATTTGGCGGAGGAGCTTTCATGGTTCCTTATATCATAAGTTTTCTGATACTAGGAATTCCTGTTTGTCTTTCAGAATGGATCATGGGCAGGATGGGCGGCAAACACGGACATAGCGCTCCAAATATTTTCAAGAATTACATGAGCGGAATTCCTTTACAGGTTACTAGTGCTATTGCGCTCATCATTCCCATTATGATTTACACATATTATGTATTCATCGAAGCATGGTGTCTTGCGTATGCCGTTGATTTTATAACTGGCTCAATAAATCTTCATCCTCCTCACACACTTGCTTCTTCAAGTAGCGAGGCATTGATAGAGACTTCAAAAGAGCATTTTAATTCTCTGACCGGCACAAAGGCAAACGGAGCTTCTTTCGAAAGTAAGATAGTCTACTATGTATTAGCCTGTTATGCGATGAATTTCTTTTTGGTTTATAGGGGAATTGCAAAAGGATTAGAAGCATTTGCAAAAATGGCAGTTCCTATCTTATTAATTTCTGCATTCATTATTTTGGGAAAAGTTCTTTCGCTCGATAATATTTCTGTTGGACTTGGAAGAATGTGGAATCCTGATTGGTCAGCACTTTTGAAAGGTGAAGTATGGATAGCCGCAGCCGGACAAATTTTCTTTTCGCTTTCCGTTGGATTTGGAATTGTTCTTACACTTGCTAGCTATTTAAAAGATAAAGACGATGTGCAGTTATCGGGATTATCCGCAGCCTCTCTCAATGAATTTGTCGAAGTTGTCTTCGGTGGACTCATTACAATTCCTGTTGGATTTCTATTTTTAGGAGCTAGTGTAGTTTCCTTCGGAACATTCGGTATGGGTTTCGTTGCATTACCCGCAATTTTTTCTCAAATGCAAGGAGGGCAGTTCTTTGGTGCCATTTGGTTTTTCATTTTGTTCATCGCTGCTTTGACATCAAGCGTAACGATGGTGCAACCCGGAATTACATTTCTTGAAGAGGGATTTCACTTCAAAAGAAAAGAATCAATTCCTATCCTGTTTGCCTTTACCCTCTCGATTACTCTTTTAATTGTATACTTCAATAAAAATCTTGCAGCACTCGATCATACAGATTTTTGGATTGGAACTTTTTTAATTTATGTTCTAGCCACTATTCAAATTCTAATTTACGGATGGAAAATTGGAACCAAGGAAGCTAGACTAGAAGGGGCTAAGGGCGCGTTAATCCCTCTTCCTCCGGGATTTGACTTTATCATAAAATACATTACACCTGGTTTTTTGTTAATCATTTTCACAGCGTTTGTTTTAAGTGAAGATGGACTTATGAATTCATTTAACAAAATGAGTGAAAGCTATATGCTCACCAAAGTTTCCGCTACTCTAACAGCAGAAGATGCAATAAACCAAGCAAAAGTAGCGCGAGGTGTCTTCGTGGGGATAATCAGTATTTTTCTCTTCTTTGTTTTTTTGGTAAAATTAAGTCTTAAAAAAATAAGGAGATATAGTATGAATTCAGAGGGAATGCTCATCATGATTATTTCGATCTCACTTGTGACTGGACTTGCAGCGTTTTGCGTATTGAAAATAATGCAAGGACATGGAAAATAGTTGGACTAAATTTCCTGCCAATTATTTTCTTATCAAATATGACAAACTTAAGAGCCAAAGGTTTTTTTCATCTAAGTCTTGTATATCTCATCTGGGGAAGCACATTTCTAGGTATAAGGTTCGCCGTCAGAGGAGAAGGAGGCTTTCCGCCCTATACACTGGCTGCGATTCGCGTTGGGATCGCGGGACTGATTATGTTTCTAATTTCTATTCTTTCAGGAAAATCTTTAAGCGTTAGTCGCTCTACCCTACTTCATCTAGTAATGACTGGGCTTTTACTCTGGGTGGGTGGTCATGCGTGGGTGATCTGGGGAGCACAAAAGGCAGATTCCGGTTATGCAGCACTTCTTTTTGGAGCAACTCCTCTCTGGGCTGTTCTATTTGAATTTTTAATTCATAAAAAATCTTTAAACTTTCTTTCCATTGTTTCTGTTGTATTGGGATTTACGGGCATTATTTGCTTGTCTGTTCCGGGTCTTCTTGATAAGAACAATTCTGGCAATGCACCTGACTTACTTACCTTTCTTGCTTTGTCCTTGGCTCCCGCTTCCTGGGCACTTGGCTCTGTATTGCAAGGAGACAAATTAAAGGAAATTCCAGCTCTAGTAAGTGCGGGTTACCAGCAGTTATTCGCTGCCGTTGGTTGTGGGTTACTTGCCCTATTATTTTCAGAGCCAATCCCTCATCCTTCTAACGAAGCTTTATTTGGGCTAAGCTATATTACCCTCTTAGGTTCAGTTGTTGCATTTTACTCTTTTACTCGCGCTTTACAACTATTACCTTCTTCTATCGTAATGAGTTTTGCCTATGTAAACCCGGTCATTGCTGTAATTCTAGGCTTTTTTTGGGCGGGAGAGCAAATTACTCTTTGGAGTCTTGCGGGAATGTTTTTTATAATCACTGGTGTCATTATACTATTACAAGCGGATAAGAATCATTTGGCAGATAAGGAACTAGAACATGGGAATATTTAAGCGACAAACTTCTTTTATCAACGGGAAATTTCTTCCCTCCTCCTCTAAAAGAAATGTGGTAACTACAAGTTATCCGGCAACAGGAGAAATTCTTTGTGAATTGGAAGAGGCAAATTTGGAAGACATTGCCTATGCAGTAGAATCGGCAGAAAAAGGTTTTAGGATTTGGTCTAAGATGAAAGGTGCCGAGAGAGGAAGAATACTATTACGCGCTGCCCATTTACTCCGTGAAAGAGTTAATTCCTTAGCGGAAATCGAAGTGTATGACACAGGCAAGCCAATCTCAGAGGCGGTTAGTGTAGATATTCCTTCTGCCGCAGAGGCTATTGAGTATTTCGCGGGACTTGCCTCTTCTCTGCATGGAGATCATTTTGATTTAGGGAAAAGCTTTGTATACACCCGTCGCGAGCCAATTGGAATTTGTGCAGGAATCGGAGCATGGAATTATCCACTTCAAATTGCTTCTTGGAAAGCAGCCCCCGCACTCGCCTGTGGAAATGCGATGATCTTCAAGCCATCCGAATTAACACCATTAACCGCTCTAAAGTTAGGCGAGATATTTACTGAGGCAGGTGTTCCTGACGGAGTATTCAATGTATTAGTCGGAGGAAGAGAAGTTGGAAAAGAATTAGTTCGTCACAAAAAGATTTCCAAGATTTCAATCACAGGGTCAGTTCCAAGTGGAAAGGCAATTATGGCAGAGGGAGCGGCTACACTTAAAAAAATTACATTAGAGCTTGGCGGCAAATCACCGTTAATCATATTCGATGATGCAAAACTAGACTCGGCTGTGTCTGCTTCTCTATTAGCAAACTTCTATACGCAAGGAGAAGTATGTTCCAACGGCACGAGAGTATTTGTGCATGAGTCTATTCAGAAAGCTTTTCTAGAAAAACTTTTATCTCGCACTCGTAATTTAAAAATCGGCGATCCAATGGACTTGTCTACTCATGTGGGTTCTCTTATTAGCCGCGAACATTTAGAAAAAGTCATGCGTTATGTGAAATTAGGGAAAGAAGAAGGAGCCAAACTTCTATGTGGTGGAGAAATTCCTAGCTGGGAAGAAAAGGAAGCAAGGTTTAGGAAGGGAGCATTTATTGAGCCAACAGTCTTTAGCGAATGTGATGATAAAATGACAATCGTAAAAGAAGAAATCTTTGGACCTGTAATGTCCGTTCTATCCTTTAAGAACGAAGAAGAAGTAATTGAAAGAGCAAATGACACAGAATTCGGATTATCCGCTGGAGTATTTACACAAGACATTACTCGCGCTCATCGAGTAATCGCAGAAATGCAAGCAGGAACTTGTTGGATTAACAACTACAATATTACTCCTATCGAAGCTCCCTTCGGAGGATATAAGTATTCTGGAATTGGTCGTGAGAATAGTCTTGCGGCAATTGAGCATTATACGCAACTAAAATCTGTATACGTAGAAATGGGCGAAGTAGATTGCCCTTACCCTTAAAGATTACCACGGATGAAGTGAATACAGTCACCTCGAACAGCTTTACCGTGAGAGGTCTATCTGACAAAGAAACGATCGTTTTAAGCAAGATAGATTTCTCACGGTAAAGCTGTTCGAAATGACAGGGGTAGTATGAAATTATACATCTAAAAGAGGAATAGAATGAAACAAAAACAATATGACTTTATAATTGCTGGCGGTGGGTCTGCTGGCTGTGTGCTGGCGAACCGGTTGAGCGAAAATCCGACTAATAGGGTGTTACTCCTTGAGGCAGGACGATCTGATTATTTCTGGGATATATTTATCCATATGCCATCCGCTCTTGCCTTTCCGATTGGAAATCCTCTCTATGATTGGAAGTATGAATCAGAGCCCGAACCTTATATGAATAACCGTAAAATATATCATGCCCGTGGAAAAGTTTTGGGTGGATCTAGTAGCATTAATGGTATGATTTTTCAAAGAGGAAATCCAATGGACTATGAGCGTTGGGCGAAAGATCCTGGAATGGCAAATTGGGATTATGCGCACTGTCTTCCTTATTTTAAAAGAATGGAGACTTGCACTGCGGGAAGCGATGAGTTCCGTGGTGGTGAAGGTCCGCTCGTTCTAGAAAGAGGTCCTGCTGTTAATCCATTGTTTGACGCATTTTTTAAGGCAGTGCAAGAAGCCGGTTATCCTCTGACTAAAGATGTAAATGGATACCAACAAGAAGGTTTTGCAAAATTTGATCGAAATATTCGAAATGGAAGAAGGCTTAGTGCAGCAAGAGCCTATTTACATCCTGTAAAATCGCGTCCCAATCTCGAAGTCATTTGCAATGCTCATGTAACAAAAATAATTTTTGAAGGCAAACGAGCAGTAGGCGTTGAGTTTACAGGATTGTTTGGAACGAAAAGAAAAGCATTTGGCGGCGAAGTGATATTATCCAGTGGAGCGATTGGCTCTCCACAAATTCTACAACTCTCAGGAGTAGGTAACGCGTTAGAGCTAGATCCACTTGGTGTAGATATGGTTCATGATCTACCAACAGTTGGAGAAAACATGCAAGATCATCTAGAGGTATACATCCAGTATGCGTGCAAGCAACCAGTGTCTATGCAACCTTCCTTAAAAAAATACAACTGGCCCTGGATTGGATTTCAATGGCTATTCATGCACAAAGGTCCGGGAGCGACAAATCATTTTGAAGGTGGTGGATTTATTAGAAGCAATCAAGAAGTGAAGTATCCAAATATCATGTTTCATTTTTTACCAGTAGCGATTCGCTATGATGGCTCTGCTCCAATAAAGGGTCATGGATATCAAGTGCATGTGGGACCTATGTATTCAGATGCGATGGGAACTTTGAAAATAAAATCAACAAATCCAAGAGAAAAGCCAGCGCTACGATTTAATTATCTTTCCACAGATCAAGATAAAAAAGAATGGATAGAAGCAATTCGATGTGCTCGTAAAATTTTAGAGCAAAGAGCTTTTGATGAGTTTAGTGCAGGGGAACTGTCTCCCGGACCTGATGTAGAAACTGATACTGAAATTTTGAAGTGGATCGCAAAAGATGCAGAAACCGCTTTGCATCCATCTTGCACTTGTCGCATGGGAACAGATAAAACGTCTGTGGTTCATCCCGATACTTTGAAGGTGCATGGGTTAGAAGGAATTCGAGTAGTCGATGCGTCCGTTATGCGATATGTTACGAACGGAAATATTTATGCTCCCGTAATCATGCTTGCAGAAAAATCGGCAGATTTAATATTAGGTAATACTCCGTTATCTCCAGAGAATACCCAATTTTATAGCCACAAAGGATAAAGAAAAATGCAACAACAACCAGATTCGAACGAGCCACGTTTAAAAGACTTTATGCATTTTAAAGAAAGCCTTCCAACTTTACTTATGTTAGGCTTACTTTCCTTATCCGCTGTTTATGTTTATTTTTGGGGTCAGGGAGCAAAGGTTTTTTGGAGCGGGTTTATTGCGATTCTGGTTTTTTATGGACTGACTTTTTTTACAGGAAGTTATATTGCTCGTAGACATAGTCATACGGAAGAAGGAGCAGATGCGATATTAGGCGGAAGAAATATTCCGCTTTGGGTTTCTGTTTTTACAATGGCGGCTACCTGGCTCGGCGGGGGTTACATCAATGGGAGTGCAGAGGCTACATATAAAAGTGGACTTGTTTGGTTGCAAGCTCCGTGGGGGTATGCCATTAGCCTCATGTTAGGTGGATTGTTCTTTGCTAAAATCATGCGTAAGTTTAAATATCGAACCATGCTCGATCCACTTGAACAAAGATTTGGAAAAAAGATGACTGCCATTTTATTTCTTCCCGCACTCGTTGGGGAATTATTTTGGACTGCTGCAATACTTTCTGCTCTCGGCTCTACATTTGGAATCGTAATTGGTTTGGATTTTGGTGTATCAGTCATTATTTCTGCTGCAGTGGCTATTGGGTATACTGCGCTTGGTGGACTATGGGCAGTAGCCTTAACAGACGTAATTCAACTTTCTCTTTTATTTTTGGGACTTGGAGTAATTTTACCTTTTATCATTGATTCAAGTGGTGGTATGGCAAACACCTGGGCTGCTTATAGCGCAAAATGGGGCGAATCCGCTTCGTTTTTTCCCTCAACTGGTGCACTAGGCACTTCGTATTGGGTTTGGTGGGATTATGCATTCTTACTCGTATTTGGCGGAATTCCTTGGCATAGTTATTTCCAAAGAGTGCTAGCGGCTAAGACCGATAAGGCGGCAGTGAGTTTTTCTGTGATTGCAGGATTCATTTGTTTATTTGCTGCCATTCCTCCAATTATTATCGGGATGGTTGGTGGCGTGACGGATTGGACTTCCTTTGGAGGTGCGCCAGAAAATTCTCTTAACATTTTACCTTACGTAATTAAATATTTAACTCCAACAGCGATTGCAACCATTGGTCTAGGAGCAGTGGCTACTGCCGTTATGTCGTCAGTCGATTCTTCTATTCTTTCCGCTTCGTCTATGTCAGTCTGGAATATCTATCGTCCTCTTTTTGACCCGAATATCGGTCGCGATAGAATTAATCATCTAGTAAAAGTCTTTGTTTGGGTAAATGGAATTTTGGCTACACTCATTGCTTTACAAGTGCAAAGTATTTATACTCTCTGGATACTATGTAGCGATTTCGTCTACTGCTTGTTATTCCCTGCTCTTGTCACCGCCCTATTTGATAAGAAGGCGAATTTTTACGGAGCACTCGCTGGATTTATTGTTGCTTTTGTTCTTCGTTTTGGTGGTGGTGAGGCTTCTCTTGGTTTGCCTACAATTTTGCCTTATCCAGTATTAGATGCGGCTACTGAACTTGCGAAAGATGGATCTAGAGTTGCTATACTATTTCCCTTCAGAACATTTGCAATGCTCTGTGGTCTAATAAGCATTATCCTTGTTTCCAGATTGACACAAAAGTCCTTACCGGCTAGTGAATTAGTAATCGATGACACGCATAGCTTTGCTCAAAAATAGTTAAGAAAATCGAAAAAAGAACTGTATGAAAAATAATCTAGAATTCAAAAAGATGCTTCCGACGCTCTTTATGATTTCCCTTTTATCTCTGTCTGTTTTATATGTTTACCTCTGGGGTGATAATGTAAAAATTTTTTGGGATGGATTTTTTGTTATTCTCCTATTTTTTGCTGTTACTTTTTTTACAGGAAGCTATATTGCTCATAGAAAAAACTCCGAAAAAGATGGAAAAGATTTTTTATTAGGGGGACGCAATATTCCACTTTGGATTTCCATTTTTACAATGTCAGCCACATGGCTCGGCGGTGGATATATCAATGGAAGTGCGGAAGCTACATATAAGAGTGGACTAGTCTGGTTGCAAGCACCATGGGGATATGCCATTAGCCTCATCTTCGGTGGAATTTTTTTCGCAAAGATTATGCGAAAATTCAAATACCGCACAATGATTGATCCACTAGAACAACGCTTTGGAAAAAAAATGGCGGCTGTTTTATTTCTTCCTGCTCTCGTCGGCGAATTATTTTGGACAGCCGCGATTCTTTCTGCTCTCGGATCTACATTTGGAATCGTAATTGGTCTTGACTTTAATGTATCTGTTATTCTATCCGCGGCTGTGGCTATTGGATATACTGCGCTCGGAGGATTATGGGCAGTAGCCTTGACAGATGTAATTCAACTATCTCTTTTATTTCTAGGATTGGGCATCATTCTTCCCTTTATCATAGATTCAAGCGGGAGCCTCACATTAACATGGGCTGCCTACAGCGCAAAATGGGGAGAAGCCGCATCATTCATTCCTTCTAGTGTGGCACTTGGAACTTCTTATTGGGTTTGGTGGGACTATGCATTCTTACTCATATTCGGAGGCATTCCCTGGCATAGTTATTTCCAAAGAGTATTAGCGGCTAAGACCGATAAGGCAGCAGTGAGTTTTTCCATCATTGCTGGCTTTGTTTGTCTTTTTGCTGCAATTCCGCCCATCATTATTGGCATGGTAGGCGCAGTTACGGATTGGACTCCTTATGGAGGGGCACCCGAGAATTCATTGAATATTTTACCCTATGTAATGAAATATTTAACTCCTACAGTCGTTGCAACTATTGGGCTTGCGGCAGTTACTACAGCAGTGATGTCATCCGTCGATTCATCGATGTTATCCGCTGCCTCTATGTCTGCCTGGAATATTTATCGTCCTCTGATAGAACCTAGCATTTCTAGCAAACGCATAAATAATCTAATTAAAATTTTTGTTTGGGTGAATGGAGCTTTAGCGACACTGATTGCTCTTCAAGTGCAAAGTATTTATACACTTTGGATTTTATGTAGTGATTTCGTCTACTGCTTATTATTCCCTGCACTGGTAACAGCGTTATTTGACAAGAGAGCGAATTTTTATGGAGCACTCTCTGGATTTGTTATTGCTTTCATTCTTCGCTTTGGAGGAGGTGAGCCTTCTCTCGGTTTACCAACTATCTTGCCTTATCCAATACTGGATGCTACCTCAGAATTCGGACAGGACGGAATTCGAATCGCAGTATTGTTTCCATTTCGCACTTTCGCAATGCTTTGTGGGCTAATGAGTATTATACTTATATCAAGACTCACTCAAAGCCTTTCCGCTCCAAAAGCGCTTGTAGTGCATGAGTCGGAAGCTTTAAGCCAAGACTCAAACTAAATTGAAATCCTAGAATTTAAATTTACATTGCATACATAGACCTATCCAGCATTCTTCAAAGAATTGATTCCACTTCAAGAATATTGCCTTTATAGAGTATTCTATGATTTTTAAAATCCTAACAACCACATGAACAAATCAATTTTACTTTTACAAAAAAAATAAAAAAATGTTTTTTAATAAATCAGATATGCAAAGCTGACTTAGAATACAATTTGAGGAAAAAGTTTCATGAAAGTTTGTGTAATTGGAAGTGGTTATGTTGGACTAGTAGCTGGTGCATGTTTTGCGGAATACGGTAACGATATTATCTGCGTTGATATTGACGAAAAAAAAATCAATAATCTAAAGAATGGAATTATTCCCATCTATGAGCCGGGACTTTCCGAAATGGTTTCGCATAACGTTAGACGAAAGAGATTAAGTTTTACAACTTCTCTGCAAGAAGGTGTAGAAAAATCAGACATCATATTCATTGCAGTTGGAACTCCTACAGGTGCAGAAGGAGAAGCAGATCTTTCGATGGTTCTTTCTGTTGCAAAAGAAATCGGCAAAGCGATGAACGGATATAAAATCATTGTAGATAAATCCACCGTTCCAGTCGGCACAGCAGAAAAAGTAAAAGCCGTTGTATTGCAAGAAACAAAGCATCCATTCGATGTAGTTTCGAATCCTGAATTTTTAAAAGAGGGTGTTGCACTAGAAGACTTTATGAGACCGGAACGTGTTGTCATTGGTGCAGATACTGAGCTTGCGGGTAACACCATGAAAGAGCTTTATGCTCCTTTCGTTTTAAATGGAAATCCAATTTTACTCATGAGCATTAAATCAGCGGAAATTACAAAGTATGCGTGCAATGCATTTCTTGCTACAAAGATTTCATTTGCAAATGAAATTGCAAACCTTTGCGACAAAGTGGGGGCTAATTACGATGATGTGCGATATGGAATGGGAACCGATTCTAGAATCGGAAAGAAATTTTTATACGCAGGCATTGGCTATGGGGGTTCATGCTTTCCAAAAGATGTGCGTGCTCTAATTAAGACAGCAAAAGATGTAGGGTCACCGATTCGAATTATCGAAATGGTAGAAGAAGTAAACGAAAAACAAAAAATCAAACTCCTAGCAAAAATTGAATCTCATTACAAAAGCGAAAGTTTGAAAGGAAAAACCTTTGCTGTATGGGGAATGGCATTCAAACCAGACACAGACGATATGCGCGAGGCTCCCTCCATTCCAATCATTACAGAATTACACAGACTTGGTGTAAATCTTCAAGTATACGATCCAGAAGCAGTGGAAACATCTAAGTATTATTTCGACGGCAAAGTGAAATATGTCACTGATGCCTACGAAGCCTTAGACGGCGCAGAAGCGTTGTTACTTTTGACGGAGTGGAGAGAATTTAGAGAGCCTGATTTCAATCGAGTGAAGAAATTTCTCACCAAGCATGTCATCTTTGACGGAAGAAATTTATACAAAAAACCTCAAATGAACAAACTTGGATTTATTCATTACGGGATCGGAACGGCTTAAAAGAATCAAAACTGAATAGAATAAAGGGTAATTTCACTTATCCTTTATTCTACTTTAAAATACGCAACCTCCCAAATCTGTGATTGATTCGCCTAAGAGCCATTAGACGGTATTTACTTCCTCCCAATCTAAATTCTTTGTATTTCTAAATGAAATATAGTTGCATTTAGAAACAGGTCAAGAAACACTGGCATAATAATATTATGCTTTTTCAAATAAAAAAAATATTCCGATTTGCAAATTACCTAAAGCTATTCTTGCTCTATTTTCTATTGCAGACTAGCTTAGGCAATTTGCACAAGCATAGTGAATTTAATTTACACTTTCACGCAGAAAATATAATAACAAAAGACCACACAGTTGCAATAGAGAAGGATTGCAATGTCTGCCCTGCTCTCTATTCCGCTAGCCATTTTAATTTTCAATCTAATTACCTATATCATTTTCTCAGTTTTGATTTTCTTGAAATAAATATACCGCCAATCACCATTAAAGCAAAAAAATCATTCGGGTCAAAACTTGGTCGTGCTCCTCCCTTCATAGGTTAATACTGAGTATACTCAGCAAATAAATTTCTATTAATAAAAATCATTATTCAATTCTTAAATGGAATTTAATATTCCCGAAAGATTTGAGAGTAAAATAAAAAACTAAGGAAAAAAATATGTCAAAGAACATAACAATCATACTATCTCTACTCATTTTAATATTCTTCATCTCATGCGAAGAAAAGAAAAAGGACAATTCTGGCGCAGCTGCTGCAGCCTTTCTCTTAACAAGAAGCAGCACCTCTGGAGGATGTGCATCCGCATCTACTACAGCGATTTCAAATTCTGCCCTTTCAGGAACAACTCCCACTGCAACTCAATATTCTATCAGTGGATGTGATGCAAACTCTTTGTCTACCATTGGGTTCAGTAGCCAAAGTATTAGCACTGGTCTTACTGGCACTTCTGCAAACAGTAGAATCCTATCCAATGGAGATTTGTTTTCAGGAAGTGATGTAAACATTGAAGTTACTTTTAAATTGAATGATGCAAGCGGATACTTAGAAGTAATCGGTCACGGATCCGGAACGGCTGCAAGTTTGGATGGCACTGGAGTTCGAATTAATTCATCCTCAACACAAGCACGTGGAGCTGGAAGTTCCGCACTCACTACGATCAATGGTCAATCCACATCCGTAGGCACAACTGTAACCTATTGCGTTGATTTTCATAACGAGAGTCCTAACTTTCATACAGTAATTTGGCCTAGTGCTTGCACTGCAGTCTCTACAGCAGACAGGAATAGCTATACTGGTAGAGAAGCATCTGTCACATCCACGTTCCCTGGTAAACGTGTCGGTTTCATTTTAAACAATGCAACCTTACAAAGTTTTACAGTTAGAACTAAAATTGGAGTAGCGGCTAATCTACTAAATCCACAGTTTTAAAGTGAAGAATAAGATAGCGCGACACAGTATTGGTAAATCCTTCTTAGCCGGAGGATTTATCTTAATTCTGTTAAATGGATTAAATCCTTTATTCTCTGAAGATATTGCACTTTCCACAAATCATAAGGAAAAAGTAGAGAAACTCTTTCTCCAAGACCTCAATCAACATGGTGGGAAAAAAAATTTCCCCATGTTCACAGTTCCCCTAAATAGATTTACAAGTGATAAAAAGAAGCAAGACGAAAATGCATCGATCGATGATGAAAAATACAAAAAGCTACTAGATAGAATTATCAAACTAGAAGCTCAACTGGCAGAAAAACAGAAAAAAGCGGATAATACCGATTCTTCTCAACAAGAAGATTGGGAATTACAATTAGAAAAGGATTTAGATTCTCAAAAAAAGAATAGTGAAAAGCAGAAAGGACAACAAGATGCAACTGCAACGGATAATGCGAATAATCCAGAAGAATGGGAAGAACAACTCGAAAGAGAATTGAGGCAACAAAAAGCTCAGTCCAAAAAATCTCAGAACTCAAGAAACACGAATTCCCCAACTGTTCAAAGCCCACAGGCATCCAATCAGAACGCTCAAAATCTAATGATGGATATAAATGCATCTGTAGACATGGTCGGCGCTTGGGACAAGAACAAACCGAAGACAACAGCAAACAGTTTTGATATAAGAGAAGCGGAATTTGGATTTAATGCTGCTGTCGATCAAGTAATGCGCGGCACATTTCTAGTAGCCGCTCACAATGAAGGTGGAAAATATTTTTTCGAGATTCATGAAGCTAAAGCACAGTTTCCGTTTCTATTCAAGAATGTTTCCGCAACAGTTGGAAGAATGTTTTTAGATCAAGGGCGACTTAACCGTATTCACAGACATGATCGCCCCTTTACACAAGCTCCAATCGTTCACCGAAAACTCATGGGAGAAGAAGCAACCCAAGATACAGGTGCGGAATTAAGTATTCTTTTACCCTGGATGAAAATAAATCAAGAACTTGTTTTGGGAGCAACAAATGGTCGAATATGGGGGCATTCCCACAAAGATGGTCCACCTAAGAATAACCCAATGTTTTACGCACATTTAAAAAATTTCTATTACATTGGAAATAACTGGGGAACTCAATTTGGCTTCACCGGAATACGTTATGAGCCAGACCAAAATACAAAAACAGTCAGAAACCAGTATGGAGTAGATATTGTATTCAAATGGAATCGCTCTTTTCTACGTTCCTTTATGTTCATGGCTGAATTATGGTTAAGAGAAACGGAATTTCCCTACGAAATATTAAAGAATAACAAGCCTGAGATGGATAGACAATACGGATACTATGCATTTGCCGATTATCAGTATCACCAGCAATGGCATGTAGGTTTTCGATATGATTATTTTTCTGTTACGAGCCTTAGAGATAAATATGGATACAAAGCGCCTAACTCAGAGATAGCCTATACACCACAAATAACATATAAACCATCTGAATTTTCTTATATCAGAGCTTCGTTCGAAAGACGATTTACGAAAGACTTCACAATTGAATCAAATAAAATTGATTTTAGACCTATAGAAGATCAACTAAAAGACTTCTATGAAAATCAAGGAGCAAATAAAACTTCTCCTACAGTAGTAAGCTATCAATTCTATATTCAATGTGTATTCATACTAGGCTCACATCCACCCCATGTATATTAATAAAATCAACAGGACAAATAAGTATATGATAAGAAAAATTTTAAAAATCATTTCCGTTTACTCTCTATTAGCCACATTCTCTCTAAATGCGGAGACAAATGTGATTACAACTGTTACAGATCTTCGCTATATTGCTGAGCAAGTTGGGAAAGATAAAATAAAAGTAGAGTCAATGATTCGTGGCTTTGATGATCCTCATTATGTAATGACAAGACCAGACTTTCTAGTTAAACTAAGTGAAGCTCATGTATTTTGCCAAGTGGGTCTTGACTTAGAAATAGGCTGGGCTCCACTTCTTTTGCAACAATCCAGAAATATAAAAATCCAAAAAGGACAAAATGGTTTTTGCGATGGTTCTGTTGGAATAAACATATTAGGAAAACCAACAGTTCAAGTAGATAGATCAATGGGAGATATGCATATTTTTGGAAATCCACATTATATTTCTGATCCGGTCAATGCAATTCAAGTGGCTAACAACATTATGTCGGCACTGCAGAGAGTTGATCCTGAAAATAATGATTTTTACCAACAAAACTACGAAGAATTTAGAGAGAGACTTGTGAAACTTACCAAAGAAGAAATGAAAGCATTTCAGCCTTATTTTGGATCGAGGGTCGCTGTATTTCATGATGAATTTATGTATATAGCAAATCGATTTAAGTTTAATGCCAATTTGACGCTAGAAGAAAGACCTGGAATTCCACCTTCTAGTCGCTACCTTGAACAAGTAATCAAAAATATGAAAGCAAATAATATTAAGGTAATTTTAATCTCACCTGTGAATAATCCTCAGTTTGCGGAGTATGTTTCAAGCCAGGTTCCGGGAAGTCAAGTAGTCATCATGCCTACTTCTGTCGGTGCTTTGCCTGAAATTAAAACTTATGAAGACTCGATTCGCATCGGTCTCAAAAAAATTAAAGATGCTCTAGAAAAAACCAAGACTGTCGGTGGGAAAAAATAAAAAATGTCGTATGCGTTTGAAACAAAAAATCTATGTATCGGATTTGACACCCGTTATCCGATTCTAAATGAAATAAATCTTACATTAAACAAAGGTGATTTTGCCTGTCTACTTGGTTCGAATGGTAGCGGCAAAAGCACATTTGTCAGAACAATCTCAGGAATCATTCCAAAATGTTGTGGAGAATTTTTATTAGCCTCTGATGTAAAGATATCAATGGTCCCTCAATTTAAAAAAATGCAGTTTCAATATCCCTTAACGGTAAAAGAAGTTCTATTACTATCTGAAAAATTTACACTATTTCCAAAAAAAGATTTTACAGAAGAACAAAATTCCTTGCTAGAAAAAATGGGAATTGAACCCATATTAAATTTACTTGTAAGAGAATGCAGCGGTGGACAGTTACAGAAAGTTTTAATAGCAAGATCACTTCTTTCAGAAGCTAATTTGATTTTCCTTGATGAGCCACTTGATGCTCTTGACTCGGACTCAAAGAATATTGTAACCGAAATTTTAAAACGAGAGATCAAAGAAAAAAACAAAACAATTTTTATCATCACCCACCATATAGAAAAAAATTGGCTCTCTGAATTTAATCGCAAGTTTACCGTAGACGGTATGCATATCAAGGAGTTTAAAAAATGAATGAAATTTGGACTACCTTTCAATTCTTTCTGCCTCAGATATTACTCGGAACTATCATTGGCGGACTTATAGCTTGCCTTGGGGTAATCATTGTTTTGCGCAAAATGGCATTCTTCGGAGTAACTCTTTCTCAAGTTGTTTCTTCTTCGGTCGCAGTCAGTTTATTTTTGGGAATACAAGGGGATATTTTCATTTTACTCCTATCCTGTCTATTCTTGATTCCACTCATAATGCTTTATAAAAACAATGACTCCTCCGGCGATACAATCCTTGGAATTGTATTCGTAAGCTTTACCGCATTATCCCAATTACTTTTAAATCTTGGGGGAAATGTAAAAAATCATCTAATGGCTGCTTACTTCGGAGACATTCTCACTTCACAGGTCCGTTTGAATTCTACACTCATATTAATTTTAACTTTTAGTATATTACTTTTTATTTTTATGTATAAGAGAATTCTATTTCTATCCTTCGATGAAAATGAATTCATAGTAAGAAAACTTTCTCCAAAGCTAACAGAGATTAGCTTCTACTTCATAATGACTGTTGCAATTTCTATTAGTGTAAATTTACTTGGATCCTTTTATAGTATTGCACATCTACTCATTCCTGTTTATACAGGACTTTTCTTTGCTCGTAGTATGAGATTTTTGTTTATTTTCTCAATTGTATTTAGCACATTTTCAACATTAATCGGTTTTGCAATTTCTCTAAAAGGATTCCAGTATAACGCAGAAATAATCTATCTACCAACATCGAGTGCCATTGTAGTTCTTATGAGCCTTATTGGCTTTGGAGTTTTACTTTATAAAAAAATTCGGTAGCTCTCAGAAAATAAATATTTTGAAACTACCGAAATAAGAGAATAAAATCCTGCCAATATAACAAGAACAGAAGCTCCCATTTGAAGTCGATACCCATACCCGGATTTGACTTCAAATTTATGAATCAATTTGGTTCCCCAAAATTTCGAGAAGATAATAATTCCAAGTAATGCTAAAACAATACCCAGACTAAAGAGGATAACACTTATTATTCCACCAATTAAATCTCCTCTTGCACCCGATGCCACAAAAGAAGCAATCGCAGTAGGACATGGAATAAGTCCACCAGAAATTCCAATCCATCCTGCAAGCCTAGTTGTTTTTTTATCTAGATCAATGTCTGGTTCTATAGGAATTTCAACTGATAAAATATTAGCATTCCCTCTTACAAAATTATGAACCTTATTCTGATTAACCGCTCTATTCGCCTTATGCAAGCCACAATTACATTCAATAGGATGTTCATTTTTCTTAGGGAATAAGTTATATCCAATGAAGAATAAAATTCCAGAACCAACCAATGTGATAAAACCAAAAACAAATTTTTCCTCAATTCCCTTTAAGACTGTATTTAAAAGCACAGCCAATCCAATTAACATCAAGGAATGAGAAATAAAGATACCGGTCACAAGAGAGAAAATATGTTTAGTTTTAATATTCTGCGTAACTGAAAACATAGCGATTGCTGTCTTACCATGTCCAGGCTCAAAGGCATGTAAAACTCCAAGTGAGAGAGCTAAAAAATAAGATTCAAATTCCATTCTTATTTCCTACTCTTCTTTTCGATTCTTTGGTAACTTTTAAGTTTTTTAAAAATTGAGTTAAGAAATAATGAATGTCTGGATTTCCCATTTGCTGCATTGGTATATACGCAGCACAAAAAACTCCTTCGTAAAGTCCAAAAAGACCATGCGCTATACGAGCATTACCCTCTACTCCAACTCCGAATGCACTTGCAAAGTATTCTCGGTCTTTTAGTTCAGACTCATACAAAGAAAAACCATAAGCTTTTAAGTCTGGATGAATTTCATCTACCTCTTTCCAATGCGACTTGGCATCCGAAGCAATATGAAATATCTTTGCCTCTGGAATTAATTTCTTAGTTAGATTCTCCAAATCTAAAACTTGGTAATGACATGCGTTTGTGTGAATATTTGGAAGCGTGGATACTATCGTTAATCCTTTACTCAGTATTTTTTTTGTTAGACTCTCTTTAGAATTTCTTGCGGGCTTAATCTCAAAGTCCGCTTCCAATCGTTCTCCTATTCTTGGTTTTTTGCCGAGTAAATGGATTTCTGATTCTCCTAAATAAGCTTTTCTTTTGTGGAAAAATATTGAACTTTTCATAAATGACTCCTTTATTCGTAAATAAATCTATACAATATTAATAGGGAAGTGGCCGGGAATATGTTTCAATGTCATTAAGATAAGAGCAAGTTTTACAGTCACCTCGAACTGTTTCATCGTCCACCCTGCGCTTGACGCGCCCTTCGCCTTCGCAAGGTCTATCTTGCAAACGCTGTATAGGATTAACCAATACAATATTTGCAAGATAGATTTCTCACACTTCGCACAAACTGATGTGCTCGGTTCGAAATGACTGTATAATCCTTAACTTAATGACATTGGGAATATGTTTGAATGATAATTAGTAAGCGCATAATACTAATAAACTTCAAAGTGTTTTTACATAAAGCCAGCCCTTTTAATTATCTAATGAGAGTTTCTATTTCCTTTTCCTCAAACTCATCATCTTCATCATCATAAAACTCTTCGTCCTCTCCTTCTTCTTGTTCCCCATTAACCGCCCAATTTGGAAACGGATCGTTAAAGGTTTCCCACTCCTCTTCTCCCAATTCCATTTCTTTGTCGGTTAGTAAGCAGGAGTCAAACATTCTTATCAAAGATTCTTGATTCATATTCTGTCCAATCAAAACAATTTCTTGACGTCTATCTCCATAAGGATCAGCCCAATTTTTCTTTACAAAATCAACTTCTTCTAGATCAGTTGGCCATTGTCCTCTATCCATTGCATCCCACCATAGTCCGACAGCCTGATTGCGACAAGCTGCACCGGCTTGCGACCATAAACCAACAAAATCATTTCTTGTGGCTAACCAAAAGTATCCCTTTGAACGAATGATACCTGGCCATTCCATTTGAATGATATTCCAGAATCTTTCTGGATGAAATGGTCTTCTTGCCTTATAAACAAAGCTAGAAATTCCATATTCTTCTGATTCAGGTATATGCTCCCCTCGAAGTTCTTTTAGCCATCCAGGAGCTTGTGATGCCTTATCAAAATCAAATCTACCAGTATTTAAAACTTTGTCTAAAGATACTTTCCCGAAAAGAGAAGTAATGATTTCAGCTTCAGGATTTATTGCTCTAAGCATATTTTTTAATTCTTCTAATTGGTAAGGGGAAATAAGATCTGTCTTATTCAAAATAATAATATCACAAAATTCAACTTGCTCAATGAGTAAATCTACGAGAGTTCGATCATCTTCTTCTGATACTCCCATATCTAATTCTTGTAGATTTTTTAGTGAGCCGTAGTCTCGAAGAAAATTTAAACAATCGACTACAGTTACCATAGTATCTAAATTTGCAAAGTCAGAAAGGCTATTTCCATTTTCATCTTCAAATGTAAAAGTCTCTGCGACTGGTAATGGCTCGGAAATTCCGGTAGACTCGATTAGCAAATAATCAAAATGTTTTGCTTCAGCCAATTTTTTAATCTCGACGAGCAAGTCTTCGCGAAGAGTGCAGCATATACAGCCGTTAGACATTTCGACTAACTTTTCATCCGTTCGGCTGAGAGAAGCACCGCCATTAGCCACTAGAGATGCATCAATATTTACTTCGCTCATATCATTTACGATAACGGCAACTTTTTTGCCTTCTCGGTTATTTAAAACGTGGTTAAGTAAAGTTGTTTTTCCTGCCCCTAAAAATCCGGAGAGCACAGTCACAGGTAATTTGTTGTTCATAGTTTTATCCTTAAATTTAATTTATTCCTCTACATTTTTGTAGAAGGGTTTTTACATTACGGGTAATATATATTTACCCTGAAACAGTTGGGACCTTAAAAGGAAATTCTCTGCAAAAAAGAATTCTACAGATAGAGGTCTTATATTAAATTAGTGGAGGAGCTCTCGGAGTGAAATACCTTCGTAGGCAAATGGATATTAATAAAAAGAAAGGTAGTAATAAAAAGAATTCAAATTGGAATTCGAACTGAAATTTTTTTATAAAGAAACTTGAATGAATGACAGATCTTGAAAGTAAACATATCGTGCAATCATCTATTGCTTTTGTTTGATAGGTTCTTAATAGATTAGGATAATTCTGAATTACCCCAATCTCGTGAATATGAAATGAAACAGCAAGAATAGATAGGACTAAGGAAATTGCTAATACTATTTTAATAGTTTTCTTAGTCTGAATTTCTAACTTTACTTTCATTTTTTTAATTTAGTATACTTTATTTATGCTCTTGGATCATTTTTTTATCTTCTGAAACAAGCGTATTATGATCGTTGATTAATTGTTCATGCTCTGCTTTCATTTCCGAATGTTCTTTCATAATTTGGGGGTGTTTTTTTCCCCCTTCTTTTTTTCCCCCGGGGGCGGGGTTTTTTTTTTTTGGCGTGGTTTCCTCCCCCCGGCCCCGGGGGCGGGGCGGAACCCCCCCCCCCCCCCCCTTTTTTTTGGGGGGGGGGGCGCCCCCCCCCCCCGGGGGGGGGGGGGGGTTCCTTCCCCCCTGGGTGCCGGGGGTGGGGGGGGGGGGGGGGGGGTTGCCCCCCGGCCCCCCCTTTTTCTTTTCCATTTTCAAGTGCTCTGCTTCCAATTCTTCATGGGCTTTTTTAAATTTATCTTCCAATGAATTGTCTTTGCATCCGGCAAATACTAACAATCCAGAGATGAGTATAAGACTGGTTAATTTCATTCTTTAATCCTTGCTATAGTAATTTCATTACATTTTTTATTCACTCAAATTAAAATGATTTTCTTTCTTGTCGAAATAATCAATTTTAAGAAAAACAATCTAGTAGAGTGTGGTTAACTTAATGCAACTTTATTGCATCTAGTTTTATAAATATATAAATTTTGTCAACTCTTCTAAATGTAATTTTGTTGCATTTAGAAAAAATAAATAAACCATTCTCACTAATAAGGAAAAATATCCGAAATGACTTTTTGCATGTAGATGAAAACCTGACTTACAATGCTTATCTAAAAGGATATGTTTTTGAAATTACTACTAATTCTATTATCCCTAATTTTATTTTCTTGTGACAAAAATCGCAAAGACGATATTCCGCAAACTTCTAAGAAAGAACATTTCATCATCAAAGAATACGATGAACTTCCTGTCAAACGCGGATTATACGCTGATCACTACCCTACTTCGAATGAACGAAGAATTGATTTATTCATGAAACACATAGACTCAATCGGCGGATGCTATATTGGCGTGGGGACAGATCAAAACTTAAGTTTCATTGCAAAAGCAAAATCAGAATTTGCGTGGCTAATGGACTTTGACCCCGTCATCGTTCGAGTCAATAAAATTCATATTCTATTTCTACAACTCGCACCTGACTATGCAGAATTTAAAAGGCTCTGGCTTAGAAAAAATAAAAAAGAATCCTTCGAGCTAGTAAAAAAACATTTAGAGAAAGAACCCGATTATGAAATCATCAAGCAAGCCTGGGAAACAGCTCATCAAAATTATTCCGGTGTCACTGAGCGTCTAAATGAAATTGAATACATGAATAAGACATTCGGACTGATTACTTTTTCGAATAGTGCAGAGGAATATTCCTATGTGCGCACTATGGCAATTGAAGGTAGATTACAGGCATTAAACGGTGATTTAATGGGAGGCAAATCTTTATTATCCATTGCCAATGCCGCTACAAAAATGAATTGTCCAGTTCGAATTCTATACATGTCCAATGCAGAGGAATACTTCCGTTATCCGGAAAACTTTCGTAAGAACGTGGCAGCACTGCCGACAGATTCCAAAAGTCTAGTCATTCGAACCATGACCTCAGGCACTCTGCACACATTTGGATTTCCCGAAGGCGAGAAATATCCTGACACTTATCCGTTTCATTACAACCTGCAACCAATTGAAAATCTTAAACTATGGATGAACTTTCGCGCTTATATTTCCTCTGTTGCAATGCTACAAAAACGAACCACTCTAGAGAAAGGCTTTTCTATATTAACCGCTACTCCGCAAGAATCTGGCTTCGTAGAATCAGGAGATATTGTAACGAAACCGCCGGGAAGTGGTAAATTACTCAGTCACCTCGAACCTCAATGGGCAGTGGCAGGGCATTGTATGGGATGTTAAGGTTTTACGCATGTCATTTCAGCATACGAAGGTGTTGGATTTGCGCGAAAATGTCAATTGTAAGTTTGGCCGTGAAATCTAATTTGGCAAACATATGATTAGGCTAAATCTGTTAAAATCCTTGCCGGGTTTTGGCCTCTCCGATGGAATTTATTCTGCTGACTATTAACTTCTTCTTCAAAATTTCTATATAATAATCAGACTTCGGTTTATACTGCTTAGCCTCTTCGCCCCATTTGTAAACTGTTTCATCGAGGGAAATTATTTCTGCAATGCCAACTATTTCGTATTTCTCATTCTTATTCTTTTCAAACCAATCGAGTAAGAAGGTTTCCGATTTTTCTAAAATACTCCAGGTGTAGTTTAACTTTTTATTTACATAGACCAAATGGCTGTGCGGATTATTCTCTATATCCTTAACTAGATTCATTTGCATTTCTTTAGCGTAAGGATGAATCTCCATGAGCGGATACATGTATATATACCCAGTTGCCGATTTTCGATTGGAATAAAAATAAATCTCTGGCTCAGAGCCAAGAACAACAATTTGCTCTTCTTCTTTTGTATTGGCTTTTATATACTCTGAAATCTTGATCGCTTCCTGAAATGGATTTACTCCATAGATTATGCGAGAAAGCTTAATTGGATTTTCTTGGAAATAATACTCCTTATGCGCTTTGAATTTAAAAATGATTAAAAACAAAAGTAAAACCAAACTTGTTGTTATAATGATATTAAATTTTTCTAAGAGAATTTTTCGAAACAATTCAATAGAAATTCCAAAATAAATAAAGGCAAAAGGAAGAAAGGTAATAAAATAATGTTCTCTAAAATAAAGACCAGGGGTTGTAGTTAAAAAGGAAAATAGAAAGAGCAGAAATAAAAAGACTTTCTTTTTTAAATCTATTTTAACAAAAAAAGAAACGACTAGTCCGATTCCCACAAACGCCCAGAGAGTTTTGTATCCAAAGGTTAAAAGAAGAAATGTATTCTTG